>JAFRJV010000033.1 GCA_017432075.1 Mogibacterium sp.
AGTCGATTATTCGATACTTGCCTCCGAACGATACAGCCGGCTTGGCAATAGCGGTAGTCAGGTCATAGAGCCTGCTGCCCTGCCCTCCGGCCAGGAGCATAGCTAACATTTTTTTCTTTTTCATACTCATCAGCCTCCTGTAAAAATTATTTATATATATGCCAGATATCTTTTGCGTATTCAGATATGGTGCGGTCACTGGAGAAGAATGCGGAGTTGGCGATGTTGGCCAGCGACATGCGTGCCCATCTCTCCTTGTCCGTATAGATCTTGTCCATTTCTTCCCACGCCTTTACATACGAGTCGAAATCTCCGAGAACGAAGTATTCGTCATTGCTCCTGAGCAATGCATCATGGATGCCCCAGAAGTTATAATCGCTGCGACTGAACGTGCCGTCTATGAGCTGGTTCGTCATGCGCTGAAGTCTCGGATCCTCACTGATTACATACTGCGAGAAATATCCTCCGTGCTTGTAGTAGCTTTCTGTCTCTTCAGACGAGTAACCGAAGATGCAGATGTTGTCCATTCCGGCAAGCTGGCTGATCTCAACATTGGCGCCGTCCATAGTACCGAGGGTTACTGCTCCGTTCATCATGAACTTCATGTTTCCGGTTCCGCTGGCTTCCTTGCCGGCTGTCGAGATCTGCTCGCTGATGTCAGCAGCAGGGTAGATCAGCTGTGCGTTGGATACGCAGAAGTTTTCTATGAATACAACTTTGATCCTCTTGCTGACTACAGGGTCTGAATTGACCATGTCTGCCAGACTGTTGATGAACTTGATCACTTCTTTCGCAAAGGCGTAGCCCTGTGCAGCCTTGCCGGCGAAGATGAAGGTATAGTTATTGATAGGCAGATCAGGGTTCTCCTTGAGCCTGTTATAGAGGTCGAGGATCTTTAATCCGTTGAGGAGCTGTCTCTTGTACGCATGTATCCTCTTGACCTGCACGTCGAATATCGAATCCGGATCGACTTCGATCTCCATGCGATCTGCAATATAGTCAGCAAGTCTCACCTTGTTCTGTCTCTTGACAGCCATGAGCTCGTCAAGGAAAGCGCTGTCCTGTGCGTATTCCTCGAGCCTTTTGATCTGCTCGAAATCCGTCTGCCAGTCGGTTCCGATCGTAGTGTCGATCAGGTTCGCCAGACCCGGATTTGCCTGCATCATGAACCTGCGGTGGCTTATTCCGTTAGTCTTGTTGTTGAACTTCTGCGGCTGCAGCTCATAGAATTTGCTGAATATCGTCTTGGTAAGGATATCGCTGTGCAGAGCCGATACTCCGTTGACCGAATGGCTTCCTACTACCGACAGATTGGCCATCTTTACCTCGTTGTCCCAGAGAGGCGATGTCTCACGGCTAAGAGTATGCCAGTCGTCAGCTTCCAGAGGAAGGCTTTCCTGCCAGCGCTTATTTATCTCATCGATAATCATGTAGATCCTAGGCAGGAGCTGCTGGAAGTGAGGGATAGACCACTTTTCAAGCGCCTCAGGCAGAACGGTGTGGTTAGTGAACGAAGTCGTTGCCCTTACTATCTGCCATGCCTCTTTCCACTCAAGTCCTTCTTCATCGATGAACACTCTCATGAGCTCAGGGATGCACATCGTAGGATGTGTATCGTTGATGTGGATCTGTATCCTTTCAGGGAATTTGTCCCACTCTTTCGTTCCGTAGCGGGATTTATACTCTCTGATGATCATGCCGATTCCGGCAGCTACAAGGAAGTACTCCTGTCTGAGACGGAGCTGCTTGCCTATACCGTTTGTATCGTCCGGATAAAGGATGCTTGTAAGCGCTTCGATCTCACTGCGCTCTTTCATCGCTTCACTGTAGTTTCCGGCATTGAAAGCGTTCATATCGATCGTATCATGTACCGGCTGAGCGTCCCAGAGATGAAGGGTGTTGACAGTGCGGCCGCCGAATCCGAGGATAGGCACGTCATAAGGTACGGCTCTGATCGTCGTATAATCGACATGCTTGTATTCCATCTGGCCGTCCTTTAAGGATCTCTCGACCTTTCCGCCGAATTTTACGATCACGGAGTCATAAGGCTTTGCCGTTTCCCAGATATAGCCTTCGTCAAGCCATGCATCAGGCACTTCGATCTGATGGCCGCTGACTATTCTCTGCTTGAAGAGACCGAATTTATATCTGAGGCCCATTCCGTCACCCTTGATGCCAAGAGCTGCCATCGAATCGAGGAAGCACGCAGCAAGTCTTCCGAGGCCGCCATTTCCAAGGCCCGGATCAGGCTCTACTTCGAGCAGTTTTTCGAGATATGTGCCCATTTCTGCGAGGCCTTCAGCTGCGTAATCACGGATGCCGAGGTTGAGCAGATAGTTTTCCATCAGCTTTCCGATGAGGAATTCCATCGAAAAGTAATAAACTTTCTTATCTTCTCCCTTCTTATTTCCCGACAGGATCTCTACCGCTCCGGTTCTCTCCTGGGCTTCGCGCTCAACCAGTCTTGCAAGAACGGCGAACTTGTCCTTGTCATCAAGATGCTCAGGATCTCTTCTGAACATCGTGTTTGCAATACGTTTGTACTCTGTTTTGAAATCGTCTTTGTTTCTAATCATCTGAATCCTTTAATGACCCTTTCTATTATAGTTTTTTCTGAATATTGCAGCCCCGACAACAGGCATCTTTATCCTGATCGAATACGGCATGCCGTGCATCGGTTTTTTCCTTGCACGTACCTGACGGGTATTGACCCTGCCGCTTCCGGCATATTCCACATTGTCAGAGTTGATTATCTCTTTATAGTAACCCGGTTCCGGGACACCTATCTCAAATTCGTCGAACGCCTCTACTGCCATGTTGAAAGCGCAAATGAGGAGTTCGCCCGGATCGTCTTTGGATTTTCCGGTGGCGCGTCTGTAGAACGTGAGCACCTTCTGTCTTCTGTCGTCCGGGTCTATCCACCGGAATCCCTCCCAGCTGTTGTCGTCAGACCACAGTGCAGGATGTTCGGTATAGATATGGTTGAGATCCTTTATGAATCTCTGATGTTTTTCATGGTTCTCATAGCCGAGCAGGAACCACTCCAGTCCCTCATACTCGCGCCATTCAATGAACTGTGCTATCTCATGCCCCATGAAGTTGAGCTTCTTGCCCGGATGTGCCATCTGGTACATGGCCAGAAGCCTTGTTCCGGCAAACTGTCTCCATATATCTCCAGGCATGCGTCCTATGAGGCTCTTTTTACCGTGCACTACCTCATCATGAGAGAGAGGCAGAATGTAATTCTCACTGTAAGCATATGTCATTGAGAAAGTAAGTTTATTATGAGCACCTTCTCTCCATGGGAAGTCCGTTGACATGTACTCAAGTGTATCATTCATCCAGCCCATATTCCACTTATAATGGAATCCCAGGCCGCCGTTTGAAGGCGGTTGTGTGACCATCGGCCATGCGGTACTCTCTTCAGCAACTGTAAACGCTCCCTTTACATTGTTGCCGATCATGTAATTGAACTCCTTGAGGAACTCAACAGCTTCCAGATCGGTTTCTCCGCCGTACTCGTTGAACCGCATTTTCGATTTGTCGCTGATACCGAAGTTCAGGTACAGCATGCTTGTGACTCCGTCAACACGCAGGCCGTCTGCATGGTACTCTTCGAGCCAGTACATCGCATTCGACAGCAGGAAGCTCCTTACCTGCGGTCTGCCGAAGTCGAACTTGTATGTACCCCAGTCCGGATGAACTATGCTTTCGTAAAGTTTATCTCCGTTGAACTCCCTCAGGCCATGGTCGTCAGGACAGAAATGCCCCGGTACCCAGTCGAGTATTACCCCGATACCCTCTTTATGGAAAGCTTCGATGAGGTATTTAAGGCCATGCGCGGAGCCATATCTTGAAGTCGGAGCGTAAAATCCCGTTACCTGGTATCCCCACGAAGCATCGAGCGGATGCTCCATTACAGGCAGAAACTCGACATGTGTATAGCCCATTTCCTTAACATAAGGCACCAGCATTTCGGCAAGTTCCCTGTATGTATAGAAGGTTTCCTTGCCTTCAGGTCCCTCAGGACGTTTCCACGATCCCAGATGACACTCATAGATATTCATCGGAGAAGTGAAGCTGTTCTTCGACTCTCTGGCCTTCATCCATTCATCGTCATGCCACTCATACCAGAGCTCTGTAACGATCGAGTCGGTTCCCGGTCTTTTTACTGACATAAACGCGAACGGATCCGCTTTTGAAAGGTGTTCGCCTTTTGCAGTCTCGATATCATATTTGTAATGATCTCCGGCCTTGGCTCCCGGTACAAAGCATGTCCAGACGCCTGTATTCCCGATATGCTCCATTACAGCTGATGCATCCCAGCCATTGAAGTCTCCTGTCACTCTGACAGACCTAACATCCGGAGCCCACAGAGTGAACTGCACTCCGCCATCAGCTATATGCGCTCCGAAAGTTCTGTAAGCGTGATACAGCTTGCCTGTGTTGTAAAGATACAGGAGCTCATTTGTAAGTTTTTCTCTTATATCGCTCATAGGTTCCACCTTTTCTGTAAGTATCAGATATCAACATTATAATCGATGTGACGTGCATGCGGATAGAATCCCGACCTGTAGTCAGCAGCCGACATTCTTTTGATCGTTTCGATCGCGGTAATGTACAAAATAATGACGAAAATCAGCAGCTGCATCGTTCCGTTGTTTCCGAGGAACGCGAATGTATCATATATGCCGTGGATCAGCATAGGCACCAGAAGAGCAAGCACAGTGAAGCCGGCATGCGCTCCTTTATTGCCGAGTATACTCGCCTTTTTGGAGTATGCATAGAATACTCCCATGAACACTCCGCAGAATGCGTGCAAAGGAATGGCCGTGAACGCTCTGACTACGGCTGTCTGAAAGCCGTATAAAGCAACATAATTTATGTTCTCATAAATGGCAAATCCGACTGCAGATGACACTCCGTAAACGATGCCGTCAAACCTGTAGTTGAAGCCCGGATACTTCCACGATCCTATCCTCATGGCAAGGTATTTCACGATTTCCTCCACAAATGCCGCCATGCAGAATGCTGTGGTCAGAGCGTATTCCAGCGATCCCTTAGGATACTGCGGAAGAAACTGGCTCTCGAACCTTTCAATATATCCGGCTGCAATGCATGAAATCACACCGTACAGGATGATCTTCCCTATCAGCCCGACCGGTTCCTTTTCGACTTTATCCTTCCTGTATACGTAGATGATTATCAGCAGACCCGGTATTATCGCCAGAGCCATGAGATTTCTATCCATTGTCAGTCCCCTTTTCCTTTATTTTACTGAGTTGTTTCAGAGTTTGTTCCTGTTGTTCTTGTACAGCATAAGCAGGTACCAGACACAGCAGGCAAGCAGTACTCCTCCAAGTATTTTTAAAATGACTGCCATATGTTACCGCCTTTCGTATCAATATATTTCCCTGATACCGCCGCCGACGAACTGATCATACAGAGCTTCGAGTGTAGCGATCTGCTCACGGATCTCCGCGCCATTGTCAGTATCCCTGATCCTGAGTCTTACAGGTTCGGTGTGGACCAGATGCATTATCGGTCTGTGGAATTCCTGAGTACCGTCTTCACGCATCGGCTCATAAGGCTGATGCTCGGCAAGGTACATGTGCTTTGAAGTCATTATTGCCGTATATCCTGCGATACCCGTCGTCTTGTGATATGCCTTGGAAATACCTCCGTCGATAACGAAGAGTTTGCCGTTAGCCTTGATAGGAGTCTCGCCCTTCACGAGCTTTACCGGAACATGTCCGTTCAGTATGACTCCGTGATCAGGATCGAGGCCGAAATCCTTGAGGATCTTAATTGCTATCTCTTCTTTGTCGATCAGTTTATAGTAAGATATTTTGTTCTCTTTATGAGTTGACTTGTCTTCGATGAAATACCTCTCGAATGTTGTCATCTTATCCTTGCCGAACAGCGGGGAATCCTCGGAAAGCCACAGGTACCACATTATCGATGCTGCTTCTGCAGACGTTCTTCCGTCAGGCTGCTTGCCGCGGGCGTCTCTGATCATCTGATCAAGCTTGCGCATATATGCGGCTCCTTTGTACTTCTTTCCGTCGATCTCCACCGGCTTGAAGTTTCCACGCTCGTTGAGGATCATGCATCCGTGATACAGCAGATTGCCGTTCTTGATCTTGAAGAGCGATCCGTGAGTGAACATGTAGTTGATGTGTCTCTGCAGCTTCTCCGAATTGAGTATAGATGACTCGAGAGCTACCATTACCTCTTCTTCCTGCTCGGTCAGCCTGTAAGGATCCTTCGGATCTACCGTCGGAAGGTTCATATCTCTCATCGGCCACTCTACTCCTTCGACCGTGACAGTTCCCTTTTCGAAGTCGATGGCCTCAAGGAGATTCCTGTGTTCGAGGTGATATTCAGGATGAGCCTTGATTTCCTGACCTTCGATCTTGAACTGGATGATGGAGATCATCTTGTGCATCTTTGCAGCAAGTGAAGGCGGAATAGGGTCGTATTTATTGGTTTCAAGCACGTTAGGCTTGAAGAATTCGCAAGGATCGTCCTTGTATATATGCGCTGCCAGCGATGCCAGCGGACGCAGATTGAATCCGTAGCCTACTTCGAGCATGTCGAAATTGTTGTAACGGACATTTATACGGATCATCGTGGCTATGCACGCTCTGTTTCCGCAGGCTGCGCCCATCCACAGGATATCGTGGTTTCCCCACTGGATATCCACACCGCGGTTGGCCATGAGATAATCCAGGACAACGTGTGATTTAGGGCCTCTGTCGAAGATGTCTCCGATTATGTGAAGCCTGTCGACAACCATGTTGGCTATGGTCTCTGTAATGTCGATAATGAACTCCCTGGCCGCATCGTACTCTATTATCGTATCGATGATCTCGTCATAGTATTTATGTCTGTCCAGAACATTATCGGCAAACAAGAGCTCATCCATTATATAAGACGAGAATACAGGCAGACGTTTCTTTACCTTTGATCTGGTGTACTTGTTGGATACAACACGGCAGATCGCGATGAGCCTTCTGATCGACACCTTGCACCAGGCGTCAAAATCTTTCTCGCTCTTCTCCCTTCTTGCCATCTCCGCCTCAGGATTGTAAATAAGCGAGGCAAGAGCATCGCACTCGCTTTCGGTCAGAATGTTGCCGAAAACTTCGTCGATCCTCATACGGATCATTCCCGACCCGCTCCTCACGAAGTGATGGAAAGCATCGTACTCACCGTGAATGTCGCTCAGGAAAAATTCTGTGGCCTTAGGAAGAGCAAGGATCGCTCTGAGGTTGATGATTTCAGTCCTTACACTCCTGCGGTTAGGATACTTCTCTGCCAGAAGCTTGAGATAATTGATATCAGGCATGACGTCCTCCATTTCTGTCTGTTCAGTCGTTGGAAATCTTCATGATGTCGGCTCCGAGGGCTTTGAATTTGCCTACGAAATTCTCGTACCCTCTCTCAATGTGATATATCTCGCTTATCTCTGTAGTCCCTTTTGCCGAAAGGCCTGCGAGCACCATGGCTGCTCCGGCCCTGAGGTCGGTAGCTCTTACCTTTGCGCCTTTAAGTTGCTTGCCTCCCGGTACAAGAGCTTCTCTGTTTTCGATTAAAATATCGGCACCCATGCGGTTGAGCTCAACTACGTGCATGAACCTGTTCTCGAATACGGTCTCTCTTACGACACTGCTGCCGTTGACCGTAGTCAGGAATGCCATGAACGGCGACTGGATATCCGTAGGAAATCCCGGATACGGGAGCGTCTTTATATCAGTCGCATTGAGTTCTCTGTCTCTGGCGTCTACATAAATGCCGTCAGGAGTGACTTCAACATCTACACCGCACTCCTTGAGCTTTGCCATTATCGGTCTGACGTGACCAGGCAGAGCGTTTCTTATCAGAATGTCGCCGCGTGTGATGGCCGCGGCAAGCATGAATGTCCCGGTCTCTATCCTGTCAGGGATGGCTTCATGAATACAGCCCGACAGCTTCTGTACGCCCTCAATACGGATCATGTCCGTTCCGGCGTATTTTATTCTTGCCCCCATCTTGTTCAGCTGGTTTGCAAGGTCGATGATCTCAGGCTCCTTGGCAGCATTCTCAATGATCGTTGTGCCTTTGGCGGTGGTTGCTGCCATGAGTATGTTTTCTGTTGCTCCGACGCTTGGGAAGTCAAGATAGATGACATCGCCCTTAAGGCCATCCGGTCCCGCTGCCACCGTTACCAGCTCGTTTTCATCATCTTCCGTGACCTCGGCACCGAGAGCCCTGAAACCCTTAAGGTGAAGGTCTATCGGCCTTCTTCCGATCGTACATCCGCCGGGCATCGGCATCACGATTTTACCGTGTCTGGCGAGCATCGGTCCCATAGTAAAAAGAGACGCCCTCATCTCCTGCACAAGTTCTCTGTCGCCTTCGCAGGAAATAATTTCAGGCGTACTGATCCTGATGGTGCCTTCTTCGGCATCATCGATCTGAGCTCCGTACTTAGAGAGCATTTTCTTCATAACGCTGACATCTGCGAGATCGGGGACATCCTCGATCACGCAGGTGTCTGATGTCATTATTGTTGCGGCAAGAAGCGGAAGCACTGAGTTCTTTGCTCCGCTTATCCACACTTCACCGTGAAGCGGTCCGCTGTTATTAACGAGGATCTTTGCCATTAATGGCCTCCTGTGAGATAGTATTTTTTATGCTGTTGCCTCAGCATTTTTTGCTGCCTTATTTGCAGCTTTTTTAGCGGCATGCTTTGTATGAGCCTTTTTGATCAGACTTCCGGCCCCTTTTGCAGCCTTGGATAAGACCTTTGCTTCGGTCTTGATGGCAACTGCAGCGACTTTTGCACCCGTCCTGGCCAGCTTCAGTTTGCGCTGCTCTTTCTTTATCGGCTTTACCGCCTTGCGAAGCTTCTTTTCTGCTTTCTGGCCGGCTTTATTGACAGCTTTCTTAGCCTTTTTGGCGTTTGCCTTAACAGCCTTTTTATCGAGTTTTGCTGCAAGCAGAGCTGCACTCTTCTCGGCCTTTGCGGCAGTCTTCACAGCCTGTTTTTCAGCCTTTGCTGCTTTAAGAGCTATAGCCTTTTCAGTCCTGGCTGCCTTTGCTGCTACCGCCTTCTGTACTTTTGCTGCTTTTTCGGCAGCTTTTTTCTCTGTCTTCGCAACTTTTGCGCTCAGCGCTGCTGCGGCCTCTGCTGCTTTGAGAGCTTTCTTTTTTTCAGCCTTTTCTTTCTTCAGCATAAGGGCTGCTGTGGCAGCTGCAGCCTTCGCTGCTGCTGCAGCTTCCTTTTTATCGAGCTTAGCCTTCTTTTTTGATGCTTTTGCCTCGACTTTTGCAGTTTCCTTTGCTTTCTTTGCAGCCTTTGCTGCCGCTTTGGCATCCTGTTTCTCGTACTTTTTCGTCTTCTTTGCTGCTTTTCTGCGAGCCTTTTTCTCGAGTTCAGACTGTCTGTTGAGTTCCTTAATGGTCTGCTTGGACAGCTTGATCTCTTTTCTGGCTTTTTTACGCTCCCTTGCAGCAGACATCATGGAAAAGATGCCTGTGCCCGTGAACATTCCGATCACTACTTTCAGGAGTCCGAATGCCGTGAGTCCTGCACCCGCGAAAGTAAGTGCCCTGACCGCACCGGACGTGTCAGCAGCTACCGCACCGACAGCTCCGAGAGCGTCATCGCTCAGTTTGTCAAATCTGCCCTTGACATCGTCTACGGCTTCGGAACCCTTATCGGCAAGAGTCTTTGTCTTCTTGAGCAGTTCTACCGCATGTTTTGCCATGATCGCCAGGACAACAAGGAATCCTATAAGTACAGCTACAAGGCAGAATGCAATTATCTGATTGATAGTCATTTTGATTCTCCTTATTCCTTACTTGACGACCTTATCGATTACCTTGCCTGCTACCTGTGTTCCTACGGATACTACACCGGATGCTGCGCCCGTGACTTTTGAAACGCCTTCTTTAACAGCGTTGGAAGCATTGTCGATCTTTGCCTTTGCGCCTGCTGCGGCATTGGTGCTTCCATCTATAATGGCATTGGCCTTCTTGATGGTGTCTGTGAGGTTCGAGACCATAACGATCAGGAATACCACCAGTACTATCAATGCGATCAAAAGCACACCGATCAGCACGCCTTTCACACTTACTGAAATCATATGCATTCTCCTTACCTAACTTACATCGCAAGCAATCCGAAAAAAGCCCGCACTTATTGATAATATTATATAGATAAGCGCCTCTGTATTCAAGCAAAGCACCTTTTGCAAAGCAAAAATAGACACAAAAAATCCCGATTTGGTTTCCGGTTTCATCGGGCTTACCTCTTCGGGGTTTCAGATCCTCTCATAGCATTTGAGTATCTCATCAGTGTAGCCGCCCTCTTCAGTATGCACGGCCATCTGAGGCAGCATGCGGAGCTCTGATCCGGCTCCTTTTACACCATGAATCAGCACTATGTTTGCTGCCCTGCCGGCTTTTGGGATCACAAGCTGCATTTCCTTCGGCTCTATACCCGCCGATCTCATTTCAGTGAATATATCCGCCAGTCTGTCAGGTCTATGGACCATGTACAGGTGGCCTCCATCCCTGAGCATCCGGGCTGATACCGACGCGAAATCCGAGATGTCTGCAGTGGTCTCGTGCCTGGCGACATATCTCTCATCAGGATCAGCTGCACCGGGTTCATCAGGCGTCCTCCTGAAGTAAGGAGGATTGGTGATCACCGCATCGAATCCTGATGCTTCGATATCCTTTATATCAGTGCAGATAAAGCCGATATTTTCAGAGAGTCCGTTCATGTTACAGGCTCTCTGTGCCCTGTCGATGGCATTTTCATTGATGTCATATCCGGTCATGAGCGCTTTGCCGAGCTTATGATGAAGTATGAAAGCAGCCACTCCACAGCCTGTGCCAAGATCTGCTATCCTGAGCATGCGTTTTGAACTCCGCGGCAGTCCCTTTGCACCGGTATCACCCGCTGCAAATGCAGCAAGCAGCACAGCATCTACACCATATCCTGAGCCCTTGTTCTGTATGACCCTTATTCCTCCGAAACCGGTGTCGTCTATCCGTTCCATCAGAACTCTCTCATAAGCTCCTCGAGCTCACGTATCTCCTCTTCATCAGCCTCGGAATCAAACATGACCTCGAGCGGAATGTCGTCGCCGCGATCCTTGCCCGCATTCTTTCCGATACGTCTGATCTCTTCTTTCCTGAAGGAGTGGATCTCCTGCGAGAAGACTTCTTCACCCGTTTCAGGGTCCTTTTCGATAGCGCGTGTGTTGACCTTTCCGTTGAAGTAATCAACATTGACCACCTTTGCAAGACCATCAGGTGTCTCCACTCTCTCGTTGTCTTTCGGCATTCCCTTGCGCAGTTCCTTGTATGTCTTGTCCTCAAAGTTGAGGCAGCACATCAGCCTTCCGCATGTGCCTGAGATCTTGGACGGATTGAGAGAGAGGTTCTGCTGCTTTGCCATTTTGATCGATACCGGGTGGAAGTCCGAAAGCCATTTGCTGCAGCAAAGAGGCCTTCCGCAAATGCCGATGCCTCCGAGCATCCTCGCTTCGTCCCTTACTCCGATCTGCCTTAGCTCTATCCTGTTTTTAAAGTGGCCCGCAAGGTCCTTTGCAAGCTCCCTGAAATCCACCCTGCCGTCTGCAGAAAAGTAGAACACTATCTTTGATCCGTCGATCATGAACTCAACGTCGATAAGCTTCATCTCGAGCCCGTGCTTTTCGATCTTTTCTGCGCAGACTTTGAGCGCATCCTCTCTCTTTGCAAGGTTCTCGTGGTATTTCCTGAGATCTGCATCCGTCGCCTTGCGCTCGACCGGCTTCAGCTCTGCCACAAGCTCCGATTCGTCTATTTCCTTGTTTGCAATAAGAATATGCCCGAGCTCCATGCCCCTTGCCGTTTCGACAATGACCATGTCCCCGAGTTCATATGTTTTCCCTACAGGGTCAAAATAATATGTTTTGCCGGTTTTCATGAAACCGACGCCGACTATCTCAACCATAGATGTATTACCTCCTGTATCAATGCCCTGTAAGCTCCAGGCGGAGTCTCTTCAGGGCTTTGTTTCTGTCCATATCCCTTTCAATGTCAGCACGTGCCTTTTCGCACAGTTCAAGCCTGTCAGCCATCGCCGCAGGCATATCGCCTGACTTCATCCGTGCGCGGAACCCCTCTTCCGCATGGTCTATAAGCTGGAGTGCGTCGCTGCGCGTTTTGATGCATTTCTCCATAGCTTCCCTGAATTCGCAGAACGCGCCTTCACCGCCGAGCATTGCGGCAGCAGCCTTTAAAGCTTCTGTCTTTTCGCTTTCGGTTTCGTCTTCATCCTCTTCCGCAGCCTGCAGTCTGATGGTGCTGCATCTCGACCTTACAGTGCTGAGAAGATGATCGGGGTTGGATGTACCGAGAAGCATTATGACATCCGGACGCGGTTCCTCGAGTGTTTTGAGCAGTTTGTTCTGAACTGTCTCGCTCAGGCTGTCGGCATCATCGATTATACCGATGAGATATCTGCCGTAAGCGCCCATATCGAGCCTGCTGCTGAAAGCATTGGCATCCTCTGTCCTGTAGCCGTTCTTTCCGCTCATCTGCATGCGGACTATGTCCATGGATGAGTTTGCCGCGACCTGTCTGCACGCATCACATCTGCCGCACGGTCTTTCGGAAATGTCCGCACATCTGCACTCAAGGCCCATCGACAGTCTCTTTATGAATTCTTCTCTTGCGCTGCCCGCCTTGCCTTCCACTATGTACGCGTGGGCTGAGCTAGCTCCGCCTGCGATGCTTTTTATTATGGCTTTCAGATGCATCTTTCCCTGCAGAGCTCCTCCAGACAGCTGTAGATCTTCTCTTTTATCTCTTCTATGGAACCGGCCGCGTCGATCCTTTTGAACCGCTCAGGCTCAGCTTCCGAAATGGCTCTGTATCCTGCGCGGACTCTTTCATGAAAATCCGAAGACTCGAGGTCCAGTCTGTCCGGTCCCTTGTCTCCCGAAGCTCTGGCTTTTCCCGTCTCGGGATCTATATCGAGCCAGATGGTAAGATCGGGACTCAGTCCTCCTGTTGCATACCTGTTGACCTCTGCCACCATGTCTCCGAGGCATCTGCCGTAAGCCTGATATGCGATCGAAGAATCCACAAACCTGTCGCAGATAACGATCTCGCCGCGCTCCAGAGCAGGGATCACCCGTTCCCTCACATGCTGAGCTCTCGCAGCTGCGTAAATGAACATCTCCGTCACGGCTTCCATCTCCGTGTTTTCAGTATCCAGAAGTATGTCTCTGAGCTTCTCGCTTATACGCGGACCGCCCGGTTCTCTTGTATGCATTACAACAAAGCCCTTCTCAGTGAAGAACCTTTCAATGTTTCTTATCTGTGTCGACTTGCCGGAACCGTCACCGCCCTCAAGCGTAATGAACAGACCTCTCATTTCTGCTTCTCCTTCTTTTTGCGCTTCTTTTTACCGCTCTTCTCGGTTTTGGATTCCGCAGCGCTCTGTCTGATCGCTTCGTTTTCGATACCGTTTTTGACCTTGATGTAGCTGAGCATCTGAGAATAGAAGTATGACGCAAGCGCGATGACCGGCAGTGCAATCAGTATTATCAATAAAATTTTAAATATGAACATATTGGTATTCTATCACTCCGTGAATCTCTTGTTAAAGAGTCCTACTACTCTGATGTTGTCGCTGATTATCATGAAAGCATTCTCGTCATGCTTTGCGATGATCTCTCTGAGATGCGGTTCCTCGTACTTGCTGATGACAGTCACCAGGACCTGTGTATATTCACCGGTATAAGCTCCCTGACCATCCCAGATCGTGGCTCCCCTGTTGAGGTCATTCAGTATTGCATCCGCGAGACCCGGTTTCTTTGTGAATATCATGCACTCCTGCTTGATATTCTGAGTGTGCACGCGGTCTATCCCCAGACCGGTTACAACTGCGAAAATGATGGAGTACAGCACGGTCGGTATGTCATATATAAAGAGGCATATTGCATATATGCATATGCTTATGATTATGCCGATCGTTCCAACCTTAAAATTCGGGTGTGTCTTCGCAAGGCATACTCCTATGACATCCTGTCCGCCCTGTGAACTGCCTGCTCTCAGTACGAGTCCTGCTCCGACCCCGCTTCCCAGGCCGCCTACCACGGATGCCAGTATGCGGTCATCAACTATAGGGACTGCCGGCACCGGTATGATAGCCAGAAATGCCGAAGCCATGGCGATCGAGATAAGCGTAGTAATGCAGAACTTTCGCCCCATGACCCTGTAGGCCATAAAGAACAGCGGGATGTTGATCGTAAAGTAGATGATACCCATGTAATCAAGGCCCGGGATCTCAGGAATATGAAGGAATCCTGTAAGAAACAGTCTTATCAGCTGGGCTATTCCGGTGAAGCCGCCGCTGTACAGGTGTATCGGATTGATCATAAGGTTTACGCCTGCTGCATAACTCAGATTGCCTAATACAGTCATGGCTATGCGATTGATTGTTTTTTTATTAAGTTCCATTTCTGCGCCTTCCGGAATAAAGTTTCTAACTGATTAATTTTATTAGAAACAGGCTCAATCTTCAACAAATAATGTATAATTGCTTCATTATGGAACAGAAATCAATGTCAACAAAATATCTGCTGAAACGCTTCTATCCGTACTTCAGGCCGTACTGGCATATACTCGTTTTCGATCTGTTCTGCGCGTCGCTTACGAGTGTATGCGATCTTGTGCTGCCTGTGATCGTAAGGTTCATAACGAATACGGTGACAACTTCGCCTTCCGATCTCACGGTCGGACTGGTGGTGCGCATCACCGCGCTTTACATAGTACTCAGAATAATAGATGTGGCGGCCAACTACTACATGCAGAACCGCGGCCATATCATGGGTGCTCAGATCGAAAAAGACATGCGCAGGGATCTCTTCGCAAAGTTCCAGGAGCTCTCTTACGGTTATTACAACAGCAACAAGACCGGCCAGCTGATATCGCGTATCACGACTGATCTGTTTGATATCACCGAGTTTGCTCACCACTGCCCTGAAGAATACTTTATCGCTGCTGTCAAAATCGTCGTAGCCTTCACAGTGCTGATACAGGTGAACGTGCCTCTTACCCTGCTTCTCTTCGCACTTATACCGCTCATGCTGGTATGCGCAATGAAGTTCAGGGTGAGGATGCGCAACGCGTTCAAATGGCAGCGTTCTGAACTTGGAGAGATCAACTCCCACGTCGAGGACAGTCTTCTGGGTATACGTGTATCCAAATCTTTTGCCAATGAAGATGTCGAAGAGCAGCGTTTTGAAGAAGGCAATGAAAGATTTCTCACGACAAAAAAGGTCGGTTACAGAAACATGGCCGGTTTCAGGGGTGTCACCCGCCTGTTCGACGGGCTTATGTATATCTCTATCGTATTCTTCGGCTCGCTGGCTCTGATCCGCGGGCTCATTACCGCCGGTGACTTTATCGCATATCTGATGTATGTTGCCGTATTGCTTGAGTCCGTGCGCCGTGTAGTAGAATTCACGGAGCAGTTTCAGCGCGGTATAACAGGCATAGAAAGATTCGTAGAGATAATGGATACAGAAATCGAGATCGAAGATGCTCCGGGAGCAATAGACATGCCCGAAGACGTTCGCGGAGATATCGAATTCCGCGACGTCTCGTTCGCGTATGAAGCCGGTAATGATACGGACGGGAACAGTACAGCGTCCGATGCGCAGGTGCTCAGCCATATCAACATAAAAATCGCGAGTGGTGAGAACGTTGCTGTCGTTGGTCCGAGCGGTGCCGGCAAAACCACTTTCTGCAATCTCATTCCGCGCTTCTACGATGTCAGTGGCGGAGCCATTCTTGTAGACGGCAGGGATATCCGCGACTACAAAGTGCGCTCACTCCGTACAAAGATCGGCATGATGCAGCAGGATGTATACCTGTTCTCGGACACTGTCGCGGGCAACATCGAGTATGGAAGGCCGGGCGCGAGCCGCGAGGAGATCATTGAAGCAGCGAAACTTGCGGGTGCTGACGAATTCATCAACGAGTTGTCTGACGGCTACGACACATACGTAGGCGAACGAGGCGCCAGACTATCCGGCGGCCAGAAACAGAGGATCAGCATAGCCCGGGTATTCCTTAAAAATCCTCCGATCCTGATCCTCGATGAGGCTACCTCGTCGCTCGACAACGAGAGTGAGCGTTACGTTCAGGAATCGCTGGCTGAGCTTGCTAAAGGCCGTACCACCATAACGATCGCCCACAGGCTTTCGACCGTAAAGAACGCCGACCGCATCGTGGTACTGACAGAGGACGGCATAGCCGAGGAAGGCTCACACGACGACCTTCTGATAAAAGGCGGCATATACGCAGACATGTATAATCTGACAGTATAAATTACAAGAGCTCGGGAAACCGGGCTCTTAATATGCTTATAATTGTTTTACAAAGCAGCGTCTGCGCTTGTGAGGTTCAATATCGAACATCTTCCACTGGTGATGCACGTTTGTATTCCACTCAAGCTGCGGACCTGTCTCAGCCTTGCGGATGCCGTTTTTATTGCATCCGGCGAACAGGTGCTCCATGATGACTCCGTTGAGTCCCGTCTTCTGATACTCAGGTCTTACTGCTATCAGCAGAAGGTCGAGAGTGTCTTTTTTCTGCATGAGAGCCTTAAGAAGACCTATCCAGCCTGTAGGCATCAGATGTCCGCCGCACTTACGCATTGCTTCGGCAGTCGACGGAGCGCCGACTCCGAACCCCATGAGCTTATCGTTGTCGTCCACTATCAGACAGACGAAATCAGGGTCAACGAGAGGAAGGAACTTGTTTGTATACTTTTTGATCTGCCTTTCATTCAGCTCCACTACTCCGTAAAGGTGCGAGTAAGCTACGTTTACGAGCTCAAACACCTGCCTGATATACGGCTTATACTGGGACTTGTGCTTCACTTCCACCTTGTGGAATCCCGTCCTTTTGAGCATGGCATCAGAGATGCGTTTGAGCCTCTTGTAATTCGGATCATCCCATCCGTTCAGAGGTATGAGGTGCTCGATCCAGTCGGTATCCTTTACATAGCCCAGGGCTTCAAGGTGATCGATGTAGTACGGATCATTGTAATAGGTGTAGAACATGCTGCGTTTGTCAAAGCCTTCCACCAGCATGCCTTCTCTGTCCAGATCACAGAATCCGAGCGGTCCGTGCACTTCATTCATGCCCTTCTCTCTCGCCCAGTTTTCCACTTCATCGAAAAGAGCCTTCGATACTGCTCTGTCATCTATGAAATCGACCTGAGAAAAGCGCATCCTTTTTGTGCCCCACTTCTCATTCGAAGCGTGGCTCAGGATGGCGCCTATGCGTCCAACCACTTCATCTTCCCTGTATGCGAGCCATGATTTTGCCTCGCAGTACTCGAAAGCCGGGTTCTTCTTCTCATCCCAGTCATCTATGTCATCGCCATAGAAAGCCGGTACAAAATTTTCATGGTCACGATAAAGGCGGTTAGGAAAGTCCACAAAGACTCTCCTCTCCGCCTTAGTCTTTACTTCTCTGATTTCTATGTTCGCCAAATGATTCTCCGTTCCTTATTTGTGGTTTCTCTTCTTGGTCATAGTCAGATGGATAGGAAGTCCGCCTGCGGTATACGGTGCCACGCGTCCGATAATAAACGGTCTTGCGTATTTAAGATACTCATCGCTGACATATGTGCCGTCGTTGGTTATCCAGTCAAGAGGCACCTTGCGCTCAACGTTTGCCACTTCATGGATGTCGAACATGTCATATGTTTCTACATATGGCTCCCTGCTGTCGACCTTGATGGTTACCATCTTGCCGGAATTACCTTCGAATGCAGCCTTTGCAGCAAAGTATCCGACATTGTATGCCTCGTCAGAATCGCTTCTCGAAGCAAGATGAGCAGCGCATCTCTGGAGCGATGAGAACTCGATGTAACGGGACTTGAGTCCTGTCTGCTGTGTTACGAGACTGGCAAGATATGCCGCAGTACCTGCGAGCTGCTTGTGTCCGAAAGCATCTACGTGATCATTTACCGTTCCGAGTTCGCAAACGAACTTGCCGTCAGCAGTCTTGAGTCCTTCGGATACAGCTATAACGACCGACTTCTTGGTCTTTGCGAGTTTCTTTATTCTCTCAATGAAGTCATTGATATCGAAAGTAACTTCAGGCAGATAGATCAGGTCAGGACCTGAGCAGTCGATGTCTTTCGAAAGTGCAGCTGCAGCTGTGAGCCAGCCTGCATGACGTCCCATGATCTCAACGATGCAGATCGTCGGCTTGGATACTCCATAGCTCTCATTGTCTCTGATGATCTCTTTCATCGAAGTTGCGATATACTTCGCAGCTGAACCGTATCCAGGGCAGTGGTCGGTCATCGGAAGATCATTATCGATGGTCTTCGGGATGCCCATGAACTTCTGCTTCTTCTGATGTGATTCTGCATAATCAGCAAGCATCTTTATGGTATCCATCGAATCGTTTCCTCCGTTGTAAAGGAAATACTCGATGTTTTTCTTGTCGAGAATGTCAAAGATCTTCTCGTACAGTTTCTCATTACCTTCGATTGGCGGCAGTTTGTAACGGCATGTACCGAGGAATGAAGATGGAGTTCTCTTGAGCAGGGAAAGATCCTGTCCGCTCGTTATATAGTCTTCTATGTCTACGATATCCTCGTTCAGAAAGCCTTCAATACCGTAATGCATTCCGTAGATGCGTCTGATGCCATATTTCCAGCATGCCTTGATAACTCCTGCAAGGCTGGAATTGATGACGGCGGTCGGTCCGCCGGACTGTCCAATTATCAAATTACCTTTCATGTTTTTTCCCTTCTTCTTTTGGTCTCTGGTCCGCCGTGCTTAAGCGGTCAACGACCTTCTCTTACTTGATATTTCAATATGTTTGCTAAACAAAAATCATATCGATTATAATCTCATACACTTTTTCAGTCAATGCTGTAGAAGCTTGTTTTTTGCGTTTTTTGGCGTTCCAACCAAGCAAAATCAAAAAAAGATGGCGCAATCAACAATGACCGCGCCATAATTCCCCATATTACATTTAATATCTTACTTCCAGAGATCCATCGGATACGTACCGTCGGCCTTCAGGGACGCAAACTTTGCTACCACTTCAGGCTTGTCCTCTTTATAAGTGACACCGAACCACTTGTCGGATGATGTCAGCACTTCGTATGTAGCGCTTCCGTCTGCAATCTGCTGATTTATAGGTGTCTGGATGTAATACTCGCCCTTCACCGGGTTCTCTGCCATGATCTTCTCGAGCGCCTTTACGAATCCGGCTTTCAGGACCTCCATATACTCGAGGCCGAATCCCCAGAGATTCATCGAAACCGGAGAATCAGGAGATATTACCTCCTTGCTTCCGTCTTCCTTGGTATCCGTTACTGTACCGTCAGGTTCTCTTCCCACTTTCAGATGCTCAACGATATCAGTCAGCATGCCGTCTTTGGCCTGGCAGATCCCTCTCGATACAGTGCCGTTCTCCGAAAGTGTCTTCTCGACTTCAAAGCCCACCATGCAGTTGTGAGATGCATCAGCCTTTGTTGTAAGGAATTCATAGATCTTTTTGAATCCCTCCTTGCCGTAATAATCGTCTGCATTGATGACTGCAAACGGAGCATCTATGATGTTTCGTGCCGAAAGCACAGCCTGACCGGTTCCCCATGGTTTTGTACGGCCTTCAGGGAGACTGAATCCCTCAGGAAGGTCCGAGACTTCCTGGAAAGCATAATACACTTCGTACTTTCTTCCAGCTCCGTTTTTAATATGCTCTTTGAAAACATCTTCAAAATCATGCTTTATGATAAAGCACACTCTGCGAAAGCCTGCCTGGTAAGCATCATAGAGGCTGAAATCCATTATGATGTCGCCCTGTTCAGTTATCTTATCCAGCTGTTTGTTGCCGCCGTATCTGCTGCCCATTCCGGCAGCCATAATTACTAAAATCGGTTCCATTGACATTCTCCTAATTATCAGTTTAATGCTGCGCCTATGCGTGCGCGTACCATATCTTCGCCCATGATCTGCTGGATCGCCCATACGTCCGGGGATTGTGCGCGCCCCATCAGTGCTATCCTGATCACGGTACTTACATGTCCCACATGCCCCTTGTAGTCATCAGGGTTCTTTTTGAAGTCCTTAGGTTTAGCGGCATATCCGAGCGATACGGAGATCTCTCTGATCTTATCGAACCACTGCCCGTTGTCATCGGAGTGATCGTAAGATTCGAGGTACGCCTTGAGGATCTCATTTGCATCCGCCGCAGCTTCTTCAGGATATTCATCCTCGATCTCAAAGGACTCATCGAAGAAGTAACTGATGAAGTCCATTATCTGCCTTGCATACACGAGGTCTGCTCTCGGGCGCGCATCATGCCTGCCGAGATCGAGTATCTCCGCAAGATGATCCATGTCTGTAAACATGTAGCCGTACTCAGGTGCAAATTCATCTGACCACGACTTCAGCCACCCGGCCAGTTCGTGAGCATCGATATGCAGCAATGTGTTTTTGCTGACGTCATTGAGCTTGTTGAGATCGAAAAGAGCTCCGCTGCTCGACATCTTCTCTGTCGTAAACCTGAAATCCTCAGCCGGAGCGTCCGGATTCTCTATGCGCCACTCCTCGTAATTCGAGTTGAGTATCGTGAGCAGGTATTCCCTTACTGCTGCAGGATGGTAACCTTCTCTGCGGTAGAAGTCGAGCGAGAGCTCAGGGTCTTTGCGCTTTGAGAGCTTACGCTTGTTTCCGTCCTCTCCGATCTTCATGAGCTGTGCTGTATGGCAGTAAACCGGAAGATCCCATCCGAGATCTTCGAACAGCTCCACGTGTATCGGAAGTGATGGCAGCCACTCCTCGCCTCTCACGACATGTGTCGTGCGCATCAGATGGTCGTCAACTACATGTGCGAAATGGTATGTAGGGATGCCTGTCTGCTTTATGATGACCACATCCAGGAAATTATCAGGCACAGAGAGCTCGCCGCGTATCGCGTCATTCACGGTATGTCTTGCGGTCTCTTCTGCTGAGGCGTTAGGAACGCCGCGCGATTTAAGCCTTATTACAAAAGGTTCGCCCGCCTTTATCTTCGAGATCACTTCAGCTTCTACAGCCTCATCTTTGTCCCAGTCCCTGTATTTGGACCAGCCGGCATAGATCCCCGGAGCGATCTTTTCGCTCTCCTGCTTTTCTCTGATTTCCGCGATCTCCTCTTCGGTAAGGAAACACGGATAAGCCAGGCCCTCCTCCAGGAGGCGCTTGGCGTAAGTACGGTATATCTCACCGCGGTGGCTCTGTGTGTAGTCGCCGTAGTTACCTGTGTCTCCCGTCCCGGTCACGCCTTCATCGAAGCGGATGCCGAAGAAGTCGAGGGAGCCGATGATAGTCTCCACAGCGTTCTCAACATAGCGTTTGTCATCAGTATCCTCTATTCTCAGAAAGAATACTCCGCCGCTCTGGTGTGCCAGCCTCTCGTCTACGAAGGCTCCGTAGAGATTGCCGAGATGGATGAAGCCTGTAGGACTCGGGCCGAGCCTTGTGACCATTGCTCCATCAGGAAGGTCCCTCTGAGGATACATTGCTTCGTAATCTTCAGGAGTATACTCCATTGAAGGATAAATAAGTTCGCTTAATTCTTTATAGTTCATGTCTCAATCTGTTTCCTTAATCAATTTTAGCCTACGCTCTTCATTCTAACATACATGACACCTTCAGTTAACATAAAAAACGGATCCCGAAGGATCCGTTACATGGCATGTGTCTATTTGCCTGTTGTGTAATTGTCGAAGTAACCCTGGATGTAGACGACCGGGGTGCCCTTGTCTCCCGAACCTGATGTGAGGTCGCAGAGAGATCCGATCAGATCAGTCAGGCGCCTCGGTGTTGTACCTTCTGACACCATATTGCCCACCAGACTCTCCTGAGGCTTGTCGGCGATAGCTTTGGAGATCGCCTCTCTGAGCTCCTCGCCGGTCAGGTTTGCAAAGTCGTTGTCTGCGAGGTACTTGAGTTTCAGCTCGTTCGGTGTGCCCTCGAGGCCTGGTGTATAGAATGGTGATACTACAGGGTCAGCAAGCTCCCAGATCTTTCCGACAGGATCCTTGAAAGCTCCGTCTCCGTAGATCATTACCTCTACGCACTTGCCTGTCTTCTCGAGCATCTTTGTCTGGATGGTATCAACGATGTTCTGAGCTTCTCTCGGGAAAAGCTTTACTGTATTCTCTGTCGCTTTGTTGGAGCCGAGCAGACCGTAGTCCTCATTGTATCCACTGCCGTTAACAGGTGCGTTCAGGATCTCATCAAGTCCGTACACATTGGCTCCCTTTGCCTTGAGTATCCTCTTGGTGCGGGCGCGCGTGTGTATATCGCAGTTGATGACATTCTCTGTATAGTTGAGGATCTCCTCTGCGTGGTTCGCGAAGATGATCTCAGCCTCAGCGCCTGCTTCTCTTATCAGGTCGCCGTAATATGATACGTAATCAACACCCGTAAACTGATGCTTGTTCTCTCCGAAAAGCTCTCTGTACTTTTCTTCAGTGAGAACATCGCTGTACGGATTGATTCCGGACTCATCTATCTGATCCATGGTGAGAAGCGCATTGCCTACCTCGTCAGAAGGATAGCTGAGCATGAGAACGACCTTCTCCGATCCCATAGCGATTCCTCTGAGGCAGATGGCAAATCTGTTTCTCGAAAGTATAGGCCAGATAACGCCGACAGTCTTGCCGCCGAGCTTTGCTTTGACGTCTGCTGCGATGTCTTCAACGCCTGCGTAATTGCCCTGGCATCTTGCCACGACTGATTCTGTGATGCAGACCACATCTCTGTCCCTTACGTCGAATCCGTCATCGGAAGCCGCTGCTTCGAGCACGCTGTCAACGACCATCTGCGCCAGGTCATCTCCCTCACGGAATATCGGGCATCTTATGCCGCGTGAAACTGTACCTACTCTTCTTTCTGTACTCATTGTTTCTTCCCTTCTCACCCTTGTGGTATTTATACAAAATTGCTGACCTTATGATTTTATCACCAGCGGTTATTCACTTCAATAATACAGCCGCCCTTTTTAGGCGGCTGTATCATACTTAATTTATATCTCTATTATTTTCATAGTGTTGGTCTCAGACCTCTGATAGCTGTGTCTTCCTCTGACTACACCTGCGATGAACACCATGATGTCTCCTCTTGCAGACATCCCTTTCTCTCTCATGATCTCCAGGCAGTCCTCCATGAGCTCATCAGTGGAATGTGCCCTGTCAGACAGCATAGGTTTTACTCCCCAGAGCAGGTTCATCTGCCTTACGACCATCGGTTCCGGAGAAAACGCATATATGTCGGAATCAGGTCTGCACTTCGATACCTGTATTACTGTCGATCCCGATGAAGTAGGAGCCAGAATAGCTCGTGCCTTAAGCTCCTTTGCAGCGGTCACGGCAGCCATGCACGTTGTGCTTGATATGGAAGCCTTATCCGTATCCTTAAGGATATGATGATTTACCGCAAACTGCTCCGTATACTCAGTTATTGAGGCCATCATCTTAAGCGCCTCGACCGGGTACTCTCCGCTTGCAGTCTCGCCTGAAAGCATAACAGCATCAGAACCGTCATATACAGCATTTGCGACGTCCGTTACCTCAGCTCTGGTAGGGCGCGGATTGCGCATCATTGAATCGAGCATCTGTGTAGCCGTAATGACTATCTTGCCCTTTTCATTACATCTGGCGATCATTTCGCGCTGCAGCTGCGGGATCATCCTGGCTTCCACCTCGACTCCGAGGTCTCCTCTTGCAACCATGACGCCGTCTGCTGCATCTATGATCTCCTCAAGATTGTCAATTCCTTCTCCGGACTCGATCTTAGCTATGATCTTGATGCGTGAACCGTATTCTTCCGCAAGCTTGCGTATCTTGTTGATCGTGCCTGCATTTCTTACGAAAGAAGCAGCGATGAAATCATACTCATTTTCAAGGCCGAATTTGATGTCTTCGTAGTCTTTCTCAGTAAGATCAGGCAATCCTACCTTTATGCCCGGCAGATTTACACCCTTTCTTTCGGAAACAACACCGCCGTTGATTATGCGGCATTTCAGCACTCCTCCTGCGACAGATTCAACTTTGAGCTCAATAGCTCCGTCATCTATCAGTACTGTATCTCCCGGGGAAAGGTCATCCGCAATGCCTGCATAAGTAACATAAAGATGTTCGGCATTGCCCTCTGCAGCCGGGTCCTCAGCATATGAAATAGCAACTTCGCCGCCCTTTAACAGCTTTACACTTTTGTGCTCTTCAAGCAGTCCGGTGCGGATCTCCGGTCCTTTGGTATCGAGAAGCATGGCTATAGGTCTGCCTGCTTCCTTTGCAGCTTTTCTGACTCGCGTCAGCATTTCGAGATGGCTCTCGTGAGTTCCATGCGAAAAGTTGAATCTGGCAACATCCATTTCTTTCGCAAGTTCAGCGAGGATCTTCTCATCGGACTCCCTAGGGCCCATGGTACATACGATCTTAGTCTTTCTCATAACTGAATCCCCTTATGTTGTCGCAATCAATCTTACCGAGATTATTATACCATAAAAAAAGGCCGGCACATCCATGGAGGTATGTCCATTTCCGTGCCGTCCGCATATTATTTTTTATCTTTTTTCAATTACATCTCCGCTATTTTTGCAGATGCTGTTTTCAGGAATAACGCCTCTTACGCATGTCGTCGGATAGATGTTTGAATTACGTCCGATGACAGTACCCGGATTGAGCACCGCATTGCAGCCAACTTCGACATGATCGCCGAGCATAGCGCCGAACTTCTTGATGCCTGTCTCGATCTGCTCAGTACCGTTATGCACTACGACCAGCTTCTTGTCAGCCTTCACATTAGATGTAATGGAACCGGCTCCCATATGGCTGTAATGTCCGAGTATCGAGTCGCCTACATAGTTGTAATGCGGAGTCTGTACATTATCGAACAGGATAACGTTCTTCAGCTCAACAGAATTGCCTACCACGCACTTGCGGCCGACAAGTGCCGAACCTCTTACAAATGCACAGTGCCTTACCTCCGTCTCAGGTCCGATGATGCACGGAGCACCAAGATAGGCACTTGGGAACACCTTTGCCGTCTTGTGGACCCAGACGTTTTCGCTGACCTCTTCATATTCTTCCGGATCGAGGGTCGGACCGAGCTCAAGGATGAAGTCCTTGATGCCCTTCAGTGCTTCCCATGGATATGTGAACTGAGAAAGATAATCCTTAGCCAGAGTATGATCAAGATCATACAGATCATTTATCGTATACATTTATGCCTCCTAGTCTACGAGATGTCCCTTTTCACGGATCACGTCGATGATCTGATCAACGTACTTCTCGCACTCTTCTTCGGACGGTGCTTCTGCCATTACGCGCACTACAGGCTCTGTGCCTGATTCACGCAGCAGCGTACGGCCCTTGTCACCGAGCGCCTTCTTTGCAGCCTGATCAGCAGCCAGTACGTCAGGATCGTTCATGCACTCTTCTTTGCTTTTTACTCTGACGTTCTTCAGCACCTGCGGATAGAACACTACAGGAGCTGCGAGTTCGCTCATCTTCTTCTTTCTTGCAAGCATTGCCTCCATCAGCTTGAGCGATGTGAGGATGCCGTCGCCCGTTGTGGCGTACTTGGTAAAGATGATGTGTCCGCTCTGCTCTCCGCCGATACGGTGGCCGTTCTGAACCATGTTCTCATAGACATATTTGTCGCCGACCTTGGTCTGTTCATAATCGATGCCGGCTTTATCGAGAGCCTTATAAAGGCCGAAGTTTGACATTACAGTCGTAACGACCTTGTTATTTAGGAGCTTGCCTCTGTCTTTCATATAAGTTCCGTATATGTAAAGGATATGGTCTCCGGTCACAACATTGCCCTTCTCATCTACGCAGAGGCATCTGTCGGCATCACCGTCATAAGCGAATCCGACGTCGAGGCCCTTGTCCACTACGAACTTCTGCAGGTGCTCGATATGTGTTGATCCGCAGTTGGTGTTGATATTGTAACCGTCAGGTTCATCATTAATTACATAAGTCTTTGCGCCGAGAGCGTCAAATACACCCTTCGCGATAGACCATGCTGCACCATTGGCAACATCGAGGCCGACCTTGACATCCTTGAAGCTAAATTTGGACATCGAGATAAGGTATCCGATATAGCGGTTACGTCCGGATACGTAGTCAACTGTACGTCCGATCTCATCACGCTCTGCCATCGGAACTTCCATCTCGCCGTCGAGATATGCCTCTATCTTGAGCAGAGTCTCCTCATCCATCTTCTCGCCGTTGTTGTTGACGATCTTGATGCCGTTGTCATAGTACGGATTGTGAGAAGCCGAGATCATGATGCCGCAGTCGAAGTCATCGACTCTTGCGATATATGATACAGAAGGTGTAGTCGTTACGTGCATGATGTAAGCGTCAGCTCCCGAAGCCATGAGGCCGGTGCAGAGTGCATACTCAAACATGTAGCTGGATCTTCTGGTGTCCTTTCCGATGACCACCTTTGCCTTACGGTCAAGTCTCTTGCCGTAATACCAGCCGAGATAGCGGCCGATCTTGATAGCATGGTCAAACGTCAGATTCTTGTTAGCCTCACCGCGGAAGCCGTCTGTTCCGAAATATTTTCCCATTACAGTCTCTCCTTTTTCTCGATATCGAGGAAATACTTGTATGTATCTACCATAAGCTCTCCGCATGCTTCTTCATCGCAGGCGATGATCGCACCATTGTGCAGCTGGAGTGCCGAGCATGTCCACTTCTGGCTGACTCCGCCCTCAACTACAGCTGCCATAGCTCTTGCCTTGTTGTGGCCGCTGATGAGAACGAGGACCTCTTTCGCATCTGTGACTGTGCCGATTCCTACGGACAGAGCCTGAGCAGGTACTGCTTCAGGATCATTTCCGAAGAATCTCGAGTTGACTATTCTTGTATCAGTTGTGAGGTCTCTGACTCCTGTGCGCGATGTGAGCGAGGTGAAAGGCTCGTTGAAAGCAAGGTGTCCGTCTACTCCGATGCCGCCCATAAAGAGGTCGATGCCGCCGTAAGAAGCGATCTTCTCTTCGTATCTTGCGCACTCACCTTCAGGATCATCTGTCATTCCGTTGAGGATGTTGATGTTTGCAGGATTCATGTCTACAAGGTGATCGAAGAAATTGTCATGCATGAAATACCAGTAGCTTTGGTCGTGCTCATGAGGAAGTCCGAGATACTCGTCCATGTTGAATGTGACAACGTTTTTGAACGAAACCTCGCCGGCCTTGTTTTTCGCGATAAGGTTCTTATATACGCCGATCGGGGACGATCCCGTTGGGAGTCCGAGTACGAACGGTCTGTCTTCTTTGTGGTTGTTGATCTTTTCTGCAATATAATCTGCAGCCCACTTGCTCATCTTCTCATAATCGTCCTGGATGACTACTCTCATTATTTATTCTCCTTTCGAACAATACTCTCTTTATTTCGGTAACGCCATTGCAGCTGTTACAATCCGGAAAACATTTTAGCATCCTTATCACCCTCAGTAAATGCTGCCGGCACAATTACTTTGAATTTATACTCCCAGAGGAGTATATTATAAATAAAGCGTAAGGAAACACTATATGAGGTGGTTATGGACAGAAAGATCTACCACGGAGGCAAAAGAATAGTAAGGACACCATCATTCGGAACAGGACGGCCGTATAATGATTTCGGTCTGGGATTTTACTGTACGGAAAGCCCTCAGTACGCAGCCGAATGGGCTGTCGGACCGGGAAGGAACGGCTTCGTTTCGACTTACTCCATAGATAACGATGGCCTTCGCATCATCAACCTGTGCAGTTCACAGTACAATCCGCTCCACTGGATCTTCCTTCTCTTCAACTACCGCGAATTCGATCTGTCATCAGATACCGCGTACCGTGCTAGAGAATACATAAACAAATATTTTCCCGTTGACCATCAGGCATGTGACTGCATCATAGGATACCGCGCAGACAACAGATGCTTTATGTTTGCACAGGACTTCCTTGACGCAAAGCTCTCATACATGAGTTTCAGGGATGCCATATCCAGAGACGATTCCAACAGGCAGTTCGTTCTGAAGAGCAACAGAGTCTTTGACAGGATCATCTTTACAGGATATGAACCGGCTTTGTGTGAAGATTCCTTCCCCGTCAAGAGAAGCCGCGAGATAAGAGCCATGAAAGCCATACGGCCATCTGTCGGAAGCAACGATTTCTTCATCACCGACCTGATCGAGGAGGAGGTCCGTCCATATGACACACGCCTACGATAAGATCTGCCTTGACAGAGCCGCGGACACACTGGGCCGCATGCTCGATTATTCGGTATACAGCCTTCGTTATGACATCAGTACGATGATCGACCTGTTCATTGCATCCGGCGTCGCCTCCCTGTTCGAGTGCGGAGATATCAGGACAATAGCAGGAATGTCAGGAGCTGAGCTGGCATATGAGGTGCTCGAAAAAAGCGGTATCGCATTTGATAGGACACAAGCGCGTTACACCAAGAGTCTGAGTCCTGAATACTGGTGCGGCTATACGCTGGCTCATATTCAGTGGGAGATCGGTCTGTCATTCGATCAGATCATCAGATCTTTCTCGCTTTCTGCTTTTATATCCGGATATGGGAAAGAAAAGCTGTCTTTCCTTGACAGTCTGCTTCTTGACATAACTGAAGAATCCCGGGCTGCAGATATAAAAGAATTCAGCATGCAGTTCTCGGCAAAAGCAGCAGCGGCAATCATTTCATCATCCGGCATCGGCAGGTCCGGCAAGGCAGAAGAGACCCAACTCAAAAAAATGCGCATAAAAAACGGCCTCAGCCAGAGTGGCCTGGCTAAGGCCAGCGGTGTTCCTCTCAGAACGATCCAGCAGTATGAACAGCGTCAGAAGGATCTGGCAAAAGCCCGCGCAGAGTATCTTATAGCACTCTCCCGCGTATTGGGCTGCGACCCTTCACGGCTCGTCTAGCCATTATCGCTTTCCTTCTCCTCTTCCTCTTCCTTCTCAACAACTTTCAGTGTCAGAAGCAGCTCATCCTGTCCGTCAGCAATGTATACGCCTTCAGGAAGCTCCAGCTCGATCGGTATCTCACTGTCTTCGTAATAATTTGCTATATTGATCTCATTTGCCGTTATGCCTGTAAAGGCATCTATCGTGCTCTTTCTGCCCTGTATGACTACAGTCTCAGGAACTGTATATGTCCTTTCATAGGAGTCATCCGTTCCGTCCTTAACAGGTACTACCAGTCTTACCTCCTTGGTATAACCCGCAGCCGCCCTGAATGATACGGTCTCCGGATACACAACAACATTGATGACTTTGTTGCCTTCTTTGTCAAGTGCCGCGATCTCAAGCGTCATGGCTTTGAACTGCTCATCAAGATCTTCCGGATTAATGACAGCGGCTACCCTGTCTATATTGGCAAGCTCTTCTTCAGTAGCAATCACCGTTGCCAGTTCTACAGACTTGTTTTCGACAAGAGGCACGGCGTCCTCATCATGATCCCCCGCATATTCAACACTTATCGGGATCTCCTGGCTCGTAGCGCTGTCTATATTCACGGTGACACTTTTTACGGAAGAATCTATGACCTGTGTGCCTTCAGGTCCGGTCACACGGAGTGCAACAGTGTTCTCACCGGTAGAGAGCCCGCTCACATCAGCAGTAACTGATATATCTTCAGATGTAATGTTTGAAGTGTCGATCCTTCTCTGCTGGAGAGTCACCTCGACATTCTTATAATTGGCTTCTGCGACCGCATAGCCTCTGTTTGCAAGAGTGTCAAGCCCGGTATATGTGATAGGTACACCCGAATACCTCGCATTGGTCATCGGATCGTAGTTATATACAACAAAGAACCAGGCTCCGATCGAGACGAGCAGAGCAAGTACTATATTGAACATCTTACGCCCGTTTTCAGTCATGTCGCCTGCCTCCTTTCAGTATTTTGAACTTTGAAAGCAGATCGCGCTCATCAGAAGATGGCAGATATATATCAAGCAGCATCTTCTCCAGTGTCTTAAGATCGAGGAAACGCTTGAATTCGCCATTCTGTGCGACTGAAATGGCTCCGGTCTCTTCGGAGACCACTATGACGAAAGCATCTGACACTTCGCTGAGTCCGAGCGCCGCTCTGTGTCTGGTACCGAGGTTCTTGCCTATGTTCTGTCTTTCAGTAAGCGGCAGAACGCAGCTCGCTGCATGTACTCTGTCCCCCCTGATGATCACAGCGCCGTCGTGCAGAGGTGAACCTTCATAGAACAGGTTGCCCAGAAGTCTGACTGATATCTCCGCATCAACGATCACTCCCGATTCGCTTATATCACTGAGCATGGTTTCGCGCTCGATCGCCATCAGGGCTCCGGTCTGTGTGGAGGAGAAGTCGTCTACCGCATCCACGATCTTATGGACCGTTGCATATATCTCCTCTTTACCTATATCTCTGAACTGTCTGCTGAGAACGCCTCTGCGTCCGATCTGTTCAAGCCCCCTTCTGATCTCAGGCTGAAACAATATAACAACCGCAATGAGGCCTACAGTGATGAGTCTGGTAAGCAGCCAGTTCAGCAGACTGAGATTGAGTATCTCTGAAATAAGGAAAAAGCCGACAATCAAAAGGACTCCCCTGAACAGCTGCTGTGCTCTGGTCTCTCTGATAAAGCCGAGCAGCTCGTACAGCAGGTATGAAACGATAACGATGTCGATGACATCCGTTACCTTTATGCTCATTAGGATTCCCATTAGATTATCAAGCATTTCTTACCTTTCCGTTTGCTTTGTCTGTATTTCTATTCTCCTGATACCACAGTTACGACACCATCCTCGTCAGTCTGAAGGTCCTGTCCTCCAAGTACGGCATTCATGAGTGTCTTTGCATTCTCTATGCTTTCCGGATCCTGTGTCATAACGTAAGCGTACTCTCCGCCTGAAGAGTATGTAGGAAGCATGCCATCTCCGCCCACGATGGAGTTTTTAAATATCTTCCATGACGGATCCTTTGCCAGCTGGAACTTGACCAGCTTTCTGATCTCGCGCGAGCTGAAACTCATCTCAAAGTAGTTGCGCAGGCTCGAAAGCACCTTGTTGTAGCTGAGGATCATGGTGCGGCTGCTCGTCGCTTTTTTGATCAGCGCTTCAAATACCAGCTGCTGGTTCTTGATCCTCTGGTGGTCTCCTGTCGGGAAGGCCTTACGCTCTCTGGCAAAAGCGAGCGCCTGCTTACCATTCATGTGGTTGACGCCTTTCTTGACAGTCCATTCTTTCAGTTTGACCGGAGTGAATTCGTATTCTGATTCGACATCAACTCCGCCTATGGCATCTATGAATCTTTCTACCGTGGTGAAATTGACCTTCACATAGTAGTTGACATCTGTATCGAACAGCTGCTCTTCAGCGTCGATGGTTGTCTGCACTCCGTAGAATCCGGTGTGCGTGAGCTTGTCCATCGCATTATCGAATTCAGCCATATAGATCTCATAGTCACGCGGTATGGAAGTCATCAGTATCTGATGAGTCTTCGGATTCACCGTAACGACCATGTTTACATCGCTTCTGCCCTCAGCATCGATGGTTCCGTCAACGTCTATGCCTGTGATGATGAAGTTGAACGGATGCTTGGTAACGTCAGATACAGCGCTGGTATTTTTGACGGAACTGCCACTTAGGAACGAAAGCGTTCCGAGCGCGTAGGCAGTACCCACCCCGTAAAACACAATGAGCAGCATCGCAGCAAATGTAGCAAGCAGCTTGCCCCAATTTTTGCTCTTTCTGCTCCGGGTCTGAACGTAGATAACCAGACTCAGAAGGATCAGAACTGCAAACATTGCCGCACTCATGCCAAACGGCAGTACATTCATGAATATCATGGATGCCGCGAATATGCCGAATGCAATGGTATAAACCGTGGTAAGGCCTTTATGGAAGCCGTTCACCTTTCTGCGTCCGGAGCTTTTTTTATTATTCCTGTTTTTATTTTTCGTGTAATTGCTGCGGTACCTGTCGTACGCCTCTTGCGATGCCTGTTTAATGGCTTCGATCTCCTTGATATTGCGGTGAGGACGCTCATCCACCTCTTCTACAGGTGCATTGTCAGGCATACGTGAGAAAGCATGTTCTCTGTCATACTGAGCAAAAATGTCGCTGTCTTCGTCGATCCACTTGTGGTTGCTCACCGGCTCGGGCACATCAAAAGCGGGGGCACTGCTGCCCTTGCTTTTTCTCCTGAGCTCCTCATAGAGCTTCCTTTCATTATCTATGTCGTCGATCTTACTGCTTTTCTCCGGGACCTCGCGGTCAAAGTGGAAATCCAGAAGATCGTCGAGGTCCCAGTCGTTGTTTGCCATTCTGTATTATTCCTATCTTTTCGTTTCGATCAGTCCGTACGCATTGCCTTTACGCTTGTATACTACGCTGACATCATTTGTATCCATATCAAGGAATACGAAGAAGTCGTGTCCGAGCATCTCCATCTGGAGAATCGCCTCTTCTGCCACCATAGGAGTGAGCTCTACCTGCTTTCTCCTTACGATGACCATCTCTTCCTCGAAGTCCTCTTCCTCAGGCTCCGGAACGAATTCGAGCTTGAGCGCCTTGTTTTCTTTGTATCTCGACTCAAGTTTTCCCTTGAGCTTGCTCATCTGGTATTCAAGTTTATCCGTAACCAGGTCGACTGCATCGTAAATGCTGTCGTTTGCCATCTCGGCTCTGAGCACGGCCTGTTTGGCGTTGATAGTTGCCTCGAACTTCGGTGTTTCCCTGAGCTTAGAAACTACAATATTTGCAGTTGTGTCTTCGTCAAAGTACTTGCCGATCTTGTTAAGCTTCTTTTCGATGTAGTTGCTGAGCTTCTCGCTCATTGGATAGTTTTTCGATGAAATGTTTATCTTCATAACACTTATCCTCCTGATGTCATAGTTTCCTAACTTATTTTACCACAAGATAAGCAAAAAATGTGTGCTCCTTCTGTGAAGAAGCACACAATATATAGAAATATTTAGATTGGTTTTTACCAGAGCTTATCGATAGCGTCAGCGATCTTCTTGCCAGGGACAGCGTCGAGATTTTTCCTGAACTGTCTCTTGACCTCGCCCATAGGGTTGATATAATCCCTGGCTTTTCCTTCTGCTATGCGTGCGAGGAGCACCTTCTCTGCCTCCTCACTGATAGTTCCGTCATCTGAGATTCCGGCAAGGATAAGCTCGAGCTCTTCCATTGGGATATCCATTGTAGGATCTTGCATTATACTCATTATGTTCTCCCCCTTGAATATTGTTGATGATTAACCCGCAGCCACTCGACCTGGTCTTTGACCCCACACCTGCCTTTACCCGCTTTGCGGAGGACTTACTTCTAAGATACGCCATGATCACAGCTGCATCCTGCATGCTGCTTACGTGGGTCCCTTTGCCCGTATCTGGCCTGGACTTTCAACCACGAACATGGCTGCGGACTTATCATAAGGGGTACCGCGGTGCGGTGGATCCCTTATAATAACTATTCATTTCTTCGCGGATGCAGATATTCCGCCAGAGTATTTATTTCTTCATGCTGGCCTTTACTTCCTGTTCCAGCATCTTTTCAAGTCTGTCTTTTGCCTTCGGATCATATGCGAACGCATTGTCATCTCCTGCAAGAAATGCTTCAAGGTTCGGAAGACGGACACCAGCCTTGTAGTTCATCTTGAACAGCTCGACATTGAGCGCTTTTACAACATCGCGCATTTCATTATTTGTCATTATTGCCTCCTTAATAAACAGGTAACGATCACTGAGGTCTGTATTCGCCCGATGCTTCGATATCCCCGCTTTTCTGCGGTTCGTCCATGTCAGAATCATAGACCTCAACTGACTTGATCCGCATCTCGTTGCCGCGGAGCAGCCATGTATGACCACTCCCGCAGTGAGGGCATGTCTTACCGTACGTAACTGTGCTGTAAGTGATTTTACAGTCATCACACCATGTAACAGCCGGGATCTCTTCGCAATAAAGTTTCGATCCCTCGAACATCGGGAATTTTTTTGAATACCAGTTCCAGTAGTCGTACAGATATGATGTAACGATTCCTGATACTTCACCGAATTCAAGCGTCACGGATTTGATCTTGCTGACGTTGTTTGCCTCAGCGATCTTGCTTACCTCTTTAACAGTGTAGTTTATAAGTCCTAGTTCGTGCATTAATACCTAATCGTCCTTTATCTGCCTGCAACCTTTTTCTTAATAATGCCTGCTACGCGGGACGGCATGTACTTGCCGATGCCCACGAACTTCTGCTCTGCAGGGATCATGTTGGAGTACTTGTCCCCGTCCGGCAGACGGAACAGATGGATAGCGTCGAACTTGCACTGTACGGTGCACATTCCGCAGCCGATGCACTTGTTGGTGTCGACTACGCTGCGTCCGCACTTGAGGCATCTCTCTGCTTCCTTCTTGATCTGCTCTTCACTGAACTGCTTGATCTCGTAATCCATCGTCAGCTTCTTGCTCTCGTCGATCTCTCTGATCTGGCGTGGAGGCTTACGGAAGTCAGCTGCAGGAATAACGACATCATCCTTGTTGAGCATCTCGAAGTGGCGTGTATTTCTGTGGATCATCAGGTGCTGTCCCTTATTGACGAATCTGTGCAGTGATACCGCACCTTCACGTCCCATTGCAAGGGCGTCAACAACGAACTTCTGTCCGCTTACGCTGTCACCGCCTGCGAAGATGTCAGGCTCTGCTGTCTGCAGTGTGACAGGGTCTGCGATGATCATTCCTCTTGGGCTGAGCTCTACCTTTGTTCCTTCGAACAGCTTGCCGTAGTCAGGCTTCTGACCGATGCTGAACAGGACAGTGGAGCATGCCTGCTCTGTTGTCTGAGCATCATCGAATGTAGGAGCAAATCTGCCCTCTGCGTTCTTGACCGACAGGCACTTTCTGAACTTGATGCCTGCGACCTTGCCGCCCTTTGTGACGACTTCTGTCTGTCCCCAGCCATCGTGGATGTGGATGCCTTCGTTCTTGAGGAATTCCTGATCCTCTGCGCCCATAGGCATCTCATCATAGGACTCGAGGCAGTACAGATGTACGCTCTTTGCGCCCTGACGGATGGCTGTACGCGCTACGTCAGCTCCGATGTTTCCGCCGCCGATGACTACTACGTCACCGGAGAGCTTCTTGGCCTTGCCGAGTGTTACGCTCTTTACATAGTCAACACCGCCGATAACTCCTTCTGCGTCATCGCCAGGGATTCCCAGCTTGCCGCAGCTCTGGAGTCCTGTTCCGACGAAGAATCCTTTGAATCCTTCTTCTCTGAGCGACTGGAACGTAACGTCCTTACCTACTTCGACTCCGCATCTGATCTCAACACCCATCTCCTTGAGGATATCGATTTCAGCGTTAACGACCTTCTTGTCGAGTCTGAAGTTAGGGATTCCGAGTGTCATCATTCCGCCAGGCATCTCCTGCTTCTCAAATACAACAGGCTTGTAGCCCTCTATAGCCAGGAAATATGCGCAGCTGAGTCCTGCAGGGCCGGATCCTACGATACCGATCTTCTGTTCGAACGGCTCTCTTGTGGTGGATACCATTGGCGGGATGTACTTGTGTTCATCCTCGAGGTCCTTTGCAGCGATGAATGCCTTGATATCATCGATAGCAAGAGCTTCATCAACTGTGCCTCTTGTGCACTCGAGCTCGCAGTACTTATGGCAGATAGCGCCGCAAACTGCAGGGAACGGGTTATCTCTCTTGATAAGCTCAAGAGCATCTCTGTATTCGCCTCTGCTGGCCATATCGATATAGCCCTGAATAGCAATGTGGAGCGGGCACGCGGACTTGCAAGGTGCTGTACCTGTAGGCCATGTCTGGATGACACCGTTCTCGTTCTTGTAATTCCAGTTCCACTTATCTTCAGGCCATATATTGTTGGTCGGGAGTTCCTGCTTAGGATATTCGATCTCACCGTGCTTTGTGCAGAGCTTCTGTCCGAGTCTGACAGCGCCTGCAGGGCATACCTCTACGCACTTGCCGCATGCCACGCACTTCTCCGGATCTACCTCTGAGCGGTAAGGCGATGCAGACAGGTTAGGTGTGTTGAAGAGCTGCGATGTACGGAGAGCATTGCAGACACCTACAGCGCAGTTGCAGATAGCAAAGATCTTGTTTTCGCCGTCGATGTTTGTTACCTGGTGTACATATCCCTTCTCTTCAGCCTTCTCAAGTACTTCGAGAGCTTCTTCATAAGTGATGTCGTAGCCCATACCGGTCTCTCTGCAGTAGTCTGCGAAGTCGCCGAGGCCCATGCACCAGTACTGCATGATGTCTCCGGAACCCTCGCCTCTCTCAGTCTGCTGTTTACGGCAGGAGCAGATTCCGAGGCCGATCTGGCCTTCATATTTCTTGAGCCAATACGAGATGTGCTCTATGTCGAGTGACTCGCACTCTGCAGGGATAGCCTTCTCTACAGGGATTACGTGCATTCCGATTCCGGATCCGCCAGGAGCTACCATCTGAGTGATGCCTGCCAGCGGCAGATATGTCATTCTCTCGAAGAAGTCTGCGACCGCAGGAGTCTCGCACATGATCTGATCTCTCATTACCATGATCTCTGCGGAGCCCGGTACATACTGGTCGAGTACATATCTTCTCTCATGCTGAGGATTCTTTCCGTCCTCGTTCTCGTTGTTCCATTCAACGAGACCGTACTGACCAAGAGCTTCGATTACAGTCTTCAGATGATCATCATCATAGCCCGTAAGCTCTTTCATCTTTGCCCAGGTTTTCGGCTTACGCTTGCCCATCAAAAGAGCAGTGTCAAGACATTCCTCTGCGATGTCCTTGCCGTATCTCCTGACGACATACTGATAACCGCAGTCCATTCCCCAGTATTCAGGAGAATCGATTGAAGGTTTCTCAAGTCCGAGGAGGACCTCTTTACGGTCAGTAATGATCTTTATCAGTTTAAAGATCTTCTCGTCGTGGCTCAGCTGTTTAGCCTTTTTTGCCATACTTTTCCCTCTCTTTCTCTTACAATATCTTTTCTAATTATCTATAAAATGCCTCGTATAAAGGCTTCTTATCTGAGTCCAGCAAAGCATGAACACATCTACTTCACGATGATCCCGTTTATCAGGATATCAGCGACCTGAGACAGAGCTTCTCTGTACGGGATATGGTTCTTTACCAGCACGTCCTTCTGGAAAAACTGTTCAACAGTCGCCTGGAACATGGTCTTGAGGATAGGCAATGATACCGGTCTGATCGAACCTTCCTTGATGCCCCTCTCAAGCAGCAGTGCAACTCCTTCCCAGTAGTTTTCACGGCAGAACTTCCAGTGTCTGTACACCGAAGGATACTTTTCCTTGAGAACATAGAGCTGAGACAGGTCGTTCTGCGTATAGCGTTCAGGCACGCGGCCTATTATCGCCGTAAGCTGCTCAGGAATAGTCAGATTCTCATCATTGAGTATCATTTCCTCTTCGATCAGCGCGTCGTCAAAGAAGCGGTCGATCGTCTGGGTCATTATGGATCGTTTGTCTTCAAACACAGTGTAGATGGTCTTTTTGCTCATGCCCAATGCGTGAGCAAGATCATCCATGGTGAATTTAATGCCCTTCTTGTCAAACTGTCTTGCTGCTTCGTCCAGGATACGGACACGCAGCTCCTGTGATGTATCTGTTTTCATAACTTTAGCCCCTCATAGTTGGGATTCGGAAACTTTTGGGTTTATTTCCGTTTCCCATTCATAGTGATTTTACCATTGAAACAAATGAGCCGCAATAAAAAGGCTCTCATTTTATGTGCTTTTCTATGTATTTTTGTCAACCCCCGGGGAGGGTCCTCTGACAGCCGGTTCCGGAACTATTCCTTGCTGACTTCAAGGCCGAACTCAGCAGGCAGGAATCTCGGACATACATTCTCATCTGTGACTATCACAGAGTTTGCCAGACGTGTTCCGATCGCACACGAGTCTCCGAGACTCTTTCCATACGTAAGGCCGATCACCACGCCCGCAAAGAACGCGTCGCCGGCTCCCGTGGTATCCCTGACCTCGGTTTTAGGTGCCGGGCAATGTCCCGACTCACCGTCCAGTGAAGCATATACCGCTCCTGCTCCGCCCATCGTCACGACCATCGCGGGGATCTGTGCCTGTGATATCTTGTTGAACAGGATCCCACTCATCTCGTCGGTATTCTTGCCCTCATATTCTTCCGAGAACAGAAGCCCTGCTTCTTCAAGGTTGCATACGAGGCAGTCGATATGTTTCAGGAGATCCCTGCGCTCCATCGCGATCGACATGTTGGAGACCGGCGCATATAGTTTTTTGCCGTGCTTCAACGCCAATGCGATCACCTTCTTAAGAACAGGCACTTCCACATCGAATTCCACGGCGATACTGTCGGCATATCTGAATATCTCATCGCCTTTATCATCCAGAATATCTGCGATACGCGAAAGATCCGGACGCTTGGATATGGACGCGACCACATCACCGCCGTTGTCAAATACGGCCAGCCATGTACCCAGTCCTCCTTCGCTGCGCTTGATGTATTCAGTATTTACTTTGTGTTTTGCAAGCTTGTCTTCTACATCATTGCTTATGCCCTTTGGCTCAAGCACTGTGACGAATGTAGGTCTGAGCTCAACGTTTGCTATGTCTTCGACTATATTGCGCGCGACTCCGCCGTGTACTTCGACCACCTTGCCGGAATTTCTTCCGCCCGGGATGTACTGAGCGTAAGGATATCCCTTGACATCCACAAACGCAGCGCCTATCACGACTATTCCGTTATCTTTCTTCTTTTTTGCCATTGCAGGACCTCCGCTTTCTGCTTCGATTTTACACCAATTACAGGCAATTAAAAAGGTGTCAGGATTTCCCATGACACCTTCTGGCAGAATGTTAATTTGAAAGCTGCATCTTGAGATTCTCGAACATCTTTTTTACAGCAGGGATGTTGATGACGATTATCGTCATCACTCCTTCTACGGCAAGATAAGTGATGTTGTACCACAGAGACCAGGTAAGAGCGTTGAAGTTCTCAGGCGCATATTCTGCAAAGAATATAACTCCGCTGAGCACCGCGCAGATGTATCTGCTGGCTACTCCGAGCAGGTATCCTTTTGTAAGGCCGTTCCTTTTGTTTCTCACAAGTCCCGAAAGGCCCATGACCGCAAAGGCGATGATATAATCGAGTATCATCTGTACCGGATGTATCACGTATCCGCCGAAAATAAGGTTAAGCAGTCCGGTGACAGCTCCTCCCAGCAGGCCCCATCTTGTTCCGAGAAGGTATCCCAGAGCTATGATAGGCAGCGTTCCGAAAAGCGTTACCGATCCGCCCTGAGGCATCGAGAACAGCTTGATCTGATCAAGTATCATGGCCAGGGCTACCAGAAGCGCTGTCGTTGTAAGCTTTACCGTATAATTTCTTCCCTTGTTCTTTTCCATAAAAAACCTCCTTAATGGTCAATTAAGGAGAGCGCTGACAGCAATGCCAACAACAGGCAATGCAAGTAATAGTTACCTCCCTACGCCGGCATTATCCGGATCAGGTGTAAGGGTCATCCCTTTCGGGACCTCTCAGCAATCGCTCCCCCGGTGTTATTGTGATTATTATAGGCCTGAATTCTTTCATTTTCAATACATTCCACCGGTTGTTGCGAATATGATACAATTATTTTGCAAAGCAGTGATCGTATGGAAAGAGGTCATCATGAGACTCGATAAGTATCTGTCCGACATGGGTGCCGGCACAAGAAGTGAACTGAAAAAGGAGATCCGCAGGAGCGGGGCCATTGTCGACGGAAAAGTCGTCAAGGATCCCGGCTGCACTGTCAGCCCGTCTTCACATGTTGTATTTCGCGGTGCAGCTGTTGAATATGAGGAGTTCGTATACTACATGCTCAACAAACCGTCCGGGATCATCAGCGCGAGCGAGGATGACCGGGAGCCTACTGTAGTCGATCTCATTGACGAACCGAAGCGAAGGGATCTGTTCCCTGTAGGACGCCTGGACCGGGATACAGAAGGACTTCTTCTCATAACAAATGACGGCGCTCTCTCGCACCGCCTTCTGTCACCTAAGCAGCATGTCGATAAAGTTTATTTTGTCAAAGTGTCGGGTATCCTTAACGAAAGCGATGTCGGGCTGTTCAGAGACGGTCTCATTCTTACCGATGGGCTAGAATGCCTGCCGGCGGATCTGAAAATATTATCAGTTTCCGACGAGGATTATATATCTGAAGCCGAAATCACTGTCCGGGAAGGAAAGTTCCACCAGGTAAAGCGCATGTTCAGCTCCATAGGAGCTGAAGTGATTTTTCTCAAGCGGCTCTCGATGGGTCCCCTGGTTCTTGATCCGGAGCTGGCTCCGGGAGAATACCGGCGACTCACAGCTGATGAACTTGCTTCTCTCGGACTGTAAAAAACTATATTATCATGTCCCCGGCTGCTGCAAATGCAAGAAAGTCGACCACCGATGCGCCTTGATCTTTAAGCAGCGAAGCTATCTCATCTATTGTTGAGCCAGTAGTGAATATGTCATCTATCAGCAGGATCCTCGAACCTTCTATCTGTGGACACCTGCTGTTTCTTATGCTGAATGCACCGCGGATGTTAGCCCGCCTCTCTTCCGGTCCAAGGCCTTTCATCGGAAGTGTTCCCCGCGTCCTAATAAGCATCCCCGGGTCAAAGCGGAGACCTGCTCTTTTCGCTAAATTCCGCCCCATCAGCTCAGCGTGATTGAACCCCCTCTTTTTCAGCTTGTCTGCATGTAAAGGAACGGGTGTCACGATGTCGTACATCGCCGCCAGTTCCTCTGCCTCGTATTCAGAAAGCATGCGGTCGAAAAGGATCTCTCCCAGCGTATCGCCTATGTCCGAACGTCCTCCATACTTAAGTGCGAATATGACCGCCTGTGCACATGCCCCGTAAGCGGCACAGACATGTCCCCTGTCAAAGCTGTGTTCCTGTCCTGCAGCCTCTCTCTGTGAGCAGCCGAAGCACATTTCTCCCGGGTCGGTATCCGCGAGAGGCCGGCCGCACTTGCTGCAGCTCCTGCCGGTGTTCCAGTTCATCGATCTCATGCAGTCATTGCATAGTCTGTATGTACGGCTGTCATCTGTTATCTTTCCGCAGCATATGCAATAAAGACCCGGCGGGTACACCAGGTCAAGCATTTCATTTCCTATCCTTCTGAGCCATGATTCCCTTGACATGTCAGAGCCTCCGTCCGAACGGATCCGCGTCAAGGGCGAGCAGCCGCCATTTGAGGCCGGTATATCTGCCGTCTGCCCGGTTATTGTCTATCATGGAACGCACACGCGCCGGATCACCAACGATGATAACGAGTTTTTTGCCTCTCGTTACCGCCGTGTAGAGCAGATTCCTTGTCATCAGCATTGGCGGGAAATTCAGCACAGGGATCACGACAGCCGGGAATTCCGATCCCTGACTCTTGTGCACCGTGATAGCGTACGCGAGGTCTATCTCCTCGAGCATGTCGCCTGCGTATTCTATGACACGGTCATCCATCCTGACCGTCATCATCTTATCTTCAGTGTCGATTTCCTCAACGGTTCCCATGTCACCGTTGAACACGCCCTCACCTTCGGTCGACAGATAATCCATGCGCCATTCGGCACCGTAATTGTTCCTCAGCTGCATCACCTTGTCGCCTTCACGGAACGTGATACTTCCTATCTTCAGTTCAGCCTTGTCTTCAGCAGGCGGATTGATCACCTCCTGAAGCATCGCGTTAAGGCTCGGCGCACCCAGCATGCCGCGCTTGGTAGGAGTCAGTATCTGTATGTCGTCCGCTGAATGCACAAAATCGAAACCGGCTTCGATGCGTCCGCCCACCAGTTCTCTTATGGTGTCGCTTACTGACGTCTCACTGACCTTGCTTATTATGTAAAAATCGTTTCCGCTCTGCTGTTCAGGGTACTCTCCGTTGTTTATAAGGTGCGAATTGGTCACTATCCCGCTGCCCTCGGCCTGTCTGAATATCTCCCTCAGCCTTATTACAGGAATGCACTCGCTGGCTATCATGTCGCGAAGAACATTTCCCGCACCTACAGGAGGCAGCTGATCCGCATCTCCTGTAAATATGATGCGCGTTCCCTCTTTAACGGCATTCAGAAGCCCGTCCATCAGCATCAGATCTATCATCGACGCTTCATCAACGATGATCACGTCCTCTTCAAGAGGATTCTCCTCATTTCTGCCGAAGTTCAGGATGTCTTCCTCCTCGGACCACACGAATTCCAGCATGCGGTGTATGGTCATTGCAGATTTGCCCGAAGCTTCCTCCATGCGCTTTGCAGCTCTGCCGGTTGGCGCCGCAAGTGCCACTGAAAAGCCCGCGGAGTCAAACAGCTTCACGAGAGTATTTATTATAGTAGTCTTTCCCGTACCCGGTCCGCCGGTGATTATTGTTATGTTGTTGGTGAGGCATTCCAGGATCGCACGCTTCTGCTCTACGGAAAGTTCGATTCCTTCTCCGAACGGATCATCAGATGCCATCCTTACGGCGTCAAGGAAATTTTCAGCCTGCAGAGGTATAGGTTTCAGAGCGGCATTTCTGATCTTCATAAGCTCATGCGCCACCCTCTGTTCAGCATGATAATAGCCATAAAGGTATATCACTGCTGTATCATTGACGCTGTCCTCTTCAAGCTCCCCCGCAAACACCATGTCTCTCAGCGATTCCCTGACATCATCCATCATCACGTCAAGAAATTCCGCCGTCTTTTCTACAAGATAGCTCTCAGGCATCAAAGTGCTTCCGCTGGCTGCCCACGATCTGAGCACATAACGGATCCCGCTCTCGATCCTGACGCTGCTTTCCGGCTCCACGCCAAGCTTTGCCGCAATGGCATCCGCTCTGTGGAAATTTATTCCTCGTATGTCCTCCGCAAGTATGTATGGATTCTCGCTGACTATCCTTACTGAGTCCTTGCCGTAGATCTTGTATACTCTTACGGCTTCATTCATTTCTATCCCGAGCTCTCTGAGTTCGATCGATGTATTGGCGAATTCCCGTGATTCGCCGAATGATTCGGTGATCTTTGCAAGTGTTTTTGCTCCTATTCCGCTCACCATCAGGAGTTTTTCAGGAGTCTCCTCGATCACGTTCAGAGTTTCGTCCCCGAACACATCTACTATCTGCGCAGCGGTTTTAGGCCCAATACCGCGGATGTTTCCGGCTGACAGGAACTCGAGTATCGCATCGGCTCCCTCAGGCATCATTTCCTCATACGAAGATACGCTGAACTGCTCCCCATATTTCGGGTGAATGGTGAACCTTCCCTCAAGTCTGTATTTCGCTCCGCTTTTTGGCTCAGCAAAAGAACCGGCTATACGGATCGCGCCTGCTTCTGTGTCGAAGACCGCTACGGTATAGCCGTTCTCAGGATTGTTGAATATTATCTTTCCGAGTTTGCCTTCCTGCTGCATTTATCAGAATGTGCGTTTGTAAAGTTTTCTGTTGTCGAGCGTGAACACTCTCTCGCTGAATCCGCCGGGTTCCACATTGTCCAGAGCATCTTCCATGTCGAACATCTTGGCATCCGTCATGTCGAGATAGTGTAGCATCTCGGCTTCAGGGAAAAGCGGCTTCTTAGGGCTGCCGAACTCAGGCTCATAGTGATGTGTCAGAGACATGTGCTGCATGAGCAGACACTTTTCGTGATCTATACCGAGTTCCTTGCAGCGCTCTCCTATCGCTTCAACACCCATTACAAGGTGTCCGAGCATCTTGCCTTCGAGAGTGTACTCCGGAACGACCCCGTTCTCATCGGAAGCAAGCTCGTTGAGCTTTTCTATGTCATGAAGCGCGACACCGGCAAGAAGCAGATCCTTGTTCAGATATGTATATACCTCGCAGGCGCGTTCGCCCATCATCATCATTCTCTTCACGTGGTACAGCAACCCTGCATATTCAGCGTGATGGTTGCTCATGGCCGCCGGAAAATACATGATGCGATCCTTATCTCCCTCGTAGAAGCTGAGACAGAGGCGTTTTAGGTCCTCATCTTTGAATGCTTTGATCCTGCCGACAATATAATCATACATGTCTTCAGGTTTCTCCGGAGCGGCTTTGAAGAGATCTGCCCTCTCATATGTGCCCTCTCTGGCTTCTCCCTTTATCGCATCAAGGATGAGCTGGTTCTGACCTCTGTAGTCGCGGCATCTTCCGGCCACGCTTATGACCATGCCGGACTGGATCTTTGCATAAGCAGTCACTTCATCCGGTGTCAGATTCCACTTTACGGACTGTATGTCTCCTGTAGCATCGGCAAGACTCATGTAAAGATGTCTCTTACCGTTGTTGCCGTCACGTATATCGGCGGTCTTGACAAGATATCTGTCCTCTATACGATGCCCTTCATCGGGCTTAAGATCTTTGATGTAATATGGTTTCATTCGATCATTTGTCTCCGTTCGATTATTTGTTATAGTATAACACAAGGCCATGCTATGGTATAATATTTCAAATACTACAAACTGCTTTAAACGGCTCTGCCGTCAGGTTGGAAGCAAAGGAGAATGATATGGGATTTGATGCTGAAAAAGCTGTCGAAGCTACAGTCAAATGGATAAGGGACTGGTTTGAGACCAACGGACCGGGATGCAATGCCATAGTCGGGATCAGCGGAGGAAAGGACAGCTCCATAGCTGCAGCTCTTTGCTGTGAAGCTCTCGGTAAGGACCGAGTCGTCGGCGTGCTTATGCCTAACGGTGAGCAGGTAGACATTGATATGGCCAAGCTTCTGGTCGATCACCTTGGCATAGAACATTATATTATCAACATCAAGAGCGCGTTTGACGGACTTACAGAGCAGATCGGACTTGCCGGAATAGAGATAAGCAGGGACTCCATAATCAATCTGCCTCCGCGTCTTCGCATGTCGACACTCTATGCAGTCGGCCAGAGCAAAAACGGAAGAGTCGTGAATACCTGCAATCTTTCTGAAGACTGGGTCGGTTATTCGACAAGATACGGTGATTCCGTAGGTGATTTCAGCCCTATGTCCTGCTTCACTACAGCTGAGATCAGAGCCATGGGAAGAGTGCTGGGCCTTCCGTCAGCGCTTATAGAAAAAGTTCCTAGTGACGGACTCTCCGGAATGTCAGATGAGGATAAGCTGGGCTTCACCTATGCAGTTCTCGACCGCTACATCCGTACGGGAGAGATAGATGATCCTGCAACCAAAGAGCGCATCGATTCGCTGCATAAAAAGAACCTCTTCAAGCTGAGGTTCATGGACTGCTTCAAGTATGACGGCGTTGAGGTAAAGGCTGAATATTAAAAGCATTGAAAATGCCCCTTCGAGGGGCATTTTTTATTATTCTTTCATGCGGTCGATCACCGTTTTGTATCCGCCTTCTCCGTACGTAAGGCATTTGTTGACACGGCTTATCGTCGCGGAGCTGGCTCCGGTCTCTCTGCTGATCTCGCTGAAGACCGCGCCGCTGTCAAGCATGCGGGCTACTTCAAATCTCGCGGAAAGATCGATCACTTCCTTTATGGTCGCCACATCATCGAAAAATCTGCGGCACTCCTCCTCATCCTTGAGTGTCAGGACTGCCTTGTAAAACTGCTGCATGTTTTTCTTTTCTTTATCCGTGATCATGATATTCTGCCTTCCCCATGCTGCCATTCAGCCGCATCTTTCTTCCGAGCTGTTGATATGCATGTAGTATACACCTTTCGCACTTTAAAGTGTTAAAGTGAGCTGTTTTAGTTTGTACTTTTTGAGCGACAGCGTGGTAATATATACAACATGAAGAGTATTTACAGATCCACAACTACGCATAAAGCAGCAGCTTTCATCTGCGGGCTCTGCCTGCTGCTGATCCTGCTGATCACTTCGCTCCAGGCAGTCTGTTACTGGATACCCGACTGGTGGAGAAACGAGTACGCAAAATACGATACCCCATCCAATGTCAGAGGTGAAATGTCACTCGATGATGCAGTTCATGTCACGGAAGACATGCTCGAGTACTGCATCGGCAGGCTCGATACACTCGATGATACCGAAGCGACTATAGACGGAGTGACCGCACCGTTCTTTACCGACCGCGAGAAGGCTCACCTCGCAGACTGCAGGGAACTGTTCCACAAGGGGATACAGGCCCGTGTCATCGCATGCCTTATGCTGGCTGCTTTCGTCATATTTATTTACGTGCACAACGGAAAGCAAAAGACCTCAGTCCTTCTTGCCAAAGGATATCTGAGATCTCTGGGTTTCATTGTTGTTCTTGCAGCAGTTATTGCCGTGCTGTGTGTCATTGACTTCACACAGGTATTCACCGTGTTTCATCACATATTCTTTGATAACGATCTCTGGATCCTCTACCCGGATAAGGACAACCTTATCAATATCATGCAGGAGGATGTCTTCTCGGATGCCGCGATGTGGATCGCGGGGATATGGCTCGCAGCATCTGCTCTTATCGCTGCTGTAAGCGTTATCGTTATCAGGAAGGACCGTTACTCAGTGAAAAGTGCTGTCGAGTAGTATCTGTCTCCGCTGTCAGGCAGCAGAGCTACTATGGTCTTGCCTTTGTTCTCAGGCTTCTTCGCATACTCGATCGCTGCATGGAGAGCAGCTCCCGAGGATATGCCTACGGAGATGCCTTCTTTTTTTGCGAGCAGCTTGGCCGCATTGAACGCGTCCTGTCCGTCTGCCTTGAATATTTCGTCGTAAACTGCGGTATTGAGAACCTCAGGCACAAAACCGGCTCCGATGCCCTGGATCTTATGAGCTCCCGCCCTGCCTTCAGAGAGTACCGGAGAGTCAGCCGGCTCGAGGGCTACGATTTTCACTTCAGGTTTCTGTTCCTTAAGGAACTCACCTGTGCCGGTAAGTGTACCGCCTGTACCGACTCCCGCGATGAAGATATCTACAGCACCATCAGTATCATTCCATATCTCCGGTCCTGTCGTCGCTTTGTGTACAGCCGGATTTGCCGGGTTAACGAACTGACCCGGAATGAATCCTCCGTCTATCTCCTTTGCAAGTTCTTCAGCCTTTGCGATAGCACCCTTCATCCCCTTGGCACCTTCAGTAAGAACGATCTCGGCACCGTATGCCTTAAGGATGTTTCTTCTCTCAACACTCATGGTCTCAGGCATGGTCAGTATCGCCCTGTATCCCTTGGCAGCAGCTATTGACGCGAGTCCTATACCGGTGTTGCCTGAAGTTGGCTCGATGATGACTGAACCCTCCTTGAGCAGTCCCTTTTCCTCTGCATCTTCTATCATCGCCTTGGCGATCCTGTCCTTTACGCTTCCTGCAGGATTGAAGTACTCGAGCTTTACGAGAACTGTAGCTTCGAGTCCGAGTTCCTTTTCTATATTGATAACTTCTACCAGCGGTGTATTTCCGATAAGTCCAAGTGTTCCTTTGTAAATATTAGCCATTTTTATATCCTCACTTTCCCTGTGCTGTTTTTGAATCAAGTCTGTTACATGTTGAAATTCGCGTTATTGCTTTTAGATCATTCCCTTTTCCCTCAGCTGCAAACAAAATGCCCGGGGCTTTGTATGCTCCCGGGCGTGTCTCTCTTTTTTTAAGGGATCAGAGTCAGATGTGTAACGAGGTACGTGTCATCCTAAGACAAGACCCCGGTCATACATCGAGCCCGGGAGCTTTGCATCAGACAACAACACATCCAGTGTCTTTTATTCAGTTGAGAGGAATAACCTTTTCTCATCGTCCTGTCCTTTTTCAAAAGTGTTTTTTGATTGACGACATTGTAGCTCCAAAAACCTACTAAGTCAATAGGTATTTGAATATTGCTATTGTATCTTATTTCATACCGAAAGCAGCATGGTCGCCACGGGCGACAACAGTCTCGTATCCGACGGAGGAAATACGCATAGCCATGCAGCGGATGCATTCAGCAGCTTCATCACCTGTGCAGATCTTGTTGTCATAAAGCAGGTACTTTCCCCTTACATCCGAAGGTGAAAGGTTCGGCATGACTACGTTCGCTCCGGCAAGTATGCCCTTCTCCCGTCCACGCGGATCGATCGTCCCGAGTGCGGTCGTAGCCGGAAGCAGCACATCAGGCAGAAGCAGTCGTATGATGGACAGCAGCCTTATGGTCATATCCACCGTTCCCGCCTCGCGGTCAGCAAAACAGGTATCGTGATGAGGGATGAACGGCCCTATACCCACCATCTCCGGCTTGAATTCCTGAAGGAATCTGAGGTCTTTCACCAGATGCTCCGTCGTCTGGTACGGCGAGCCCACCATCATTCCGCAGCCTACCTGATACCCGATCTCCTTAAGATCTCTCAGGCACTGCATCCTGTGTTCGAATGACATCTCTGCCGGATGAAGCATCTCATAATGCTCCTTGTCAGCAGTCTCGTGCCTCAGCAGATAGCGGTCGGCGCCGGCGTCAAAAAACTTCTGATAGCTCTCCTTTTCAAACTCTCCCAGCGAAAGCGTGACCGCGCAGTCAGGATGTCTTTCCTTTAAGGCGCTGACGATGGAGACTATGAGTTCATCTGTATAATACGGGTCCTCTCCTCCCTGCAGCACAAAAGTGCGGAATCCCAGATCGTAGCCCGCGTCGCTGCATGCCAGGATCTGCTCTTCGGTGAGGCGGTAGCGTTCTGCGTTGGCATTGCCGCTTCGTATGCCGCAATACAAGCAATTATTTTTACAGATGTTTGAAATCTCGATAAGCCCGCGCAGGTAAACACTTTTGCCGTAGTACTTTTCGCGGACAGCTCTTGCCTTTCCGGCCAGATACTCGCTGAATCCCGGATAATCGCAGAGCAGTACCTTAGCAAACTCCTCATCTGTAAGGTCTCTTTCGGCTTCAAGCTTATCTGCCAGTTCGAATTCCAATGGTCTTTCAATTCTGATTTCCATTTTCAGGATCTCCTGTTCTAATAATCCTCTGTTGTTGCAAAGAATATCATAAACACAGCGTATAATCCACGTGCGCGGCTATCACATAAAACAAAAAAGCTGCCCTGAAGCAGCAATTTTGTGTGTAGATATAGATATTGTGTAAGAGGGATGAAAGTATTATGGTTAGTTAGTTGTATTTAACTCTTCCTTTCATGCACATAATAGCACCCTCATTTCCTATTGTCAAGGTAGGAATTAATTTTTTTCAAAAAATTTTCCCCGAAAGAAGCAGCCCGCAGACAGATTCTCTGCAGGCTGTTTTTTGTCTCCAATACGAGTCCCGGACGGGTACCCTTCTCTACAGATGCTGGTTCCTTGGGATCCTGTCGTACCACTTGAGAAGGAGCGGCTCGATCATCGAGGTCAGCTTCATGTCGAGGTTGAAGAAGTAGACCGTGAATGTGACTACGAAGAATGCAAGTCCTCCGGTCATAAGATAAAGTAAAGCTTTTGCTAATTTCTTTTTCATTATTTATTCCTCCTGTGTTCTACCATGCATTCTCGTCATCAAGTATCTCGAGTGAAGGATCAAGCGGCTCTTCCTGCATGACTGTTCTCATGTACTGGTTGACCTGGTCTCTTACACCCTGTCTCGAAATGACACGAGGGTCGAAGAGCTGATGGTCTACCCAGATCAGCGGAATTCCGCGTTCTCTTGCCTTGTCTTCGAAGAGTCCGTGCATGCCGTCCAGGGCCTTGCATGTGATGTGCTCCCAGAGGATGATCATGTCTGCGTTGAACTCCTCAACGAATTCGAACAGGTCATCGAGCAGTACTTTGTATCCGCCGTGTGTACGGTTACGCATGATCATCTCTTCAGTCAGCATGGCCATGTCGTAGTAAGCCTGTTCTCTGTTCTCAGGAGTATCCTCTTCTGCGATCATCTCCGTGTTAATACATGAGAGCATGTCTGTCAGAGGCACGATGCCCCAGCAGTTGAGCAGCCATACGAGGAAGTCCATGTAGTAATGCGACTGAACACCCCATACGATCGCTCTGTGGCGGTACTCAGGAGCAGCCATTTTTCTCTTCTTGTATGCCTTCTCGGCCAGCTTCATGAGGCGTCTGTCAGCGACTTCGAATTCAGGCACCTTGCCGCAGATAGCCATGTATGTGGTCTCTGTGTAGAGAGCAAGGTTTCCGCCGAAGATCTGCGGATAGTCTGTCTTGTTCATGTCGAGCCATTCGTTACGGCACTTGGTCGCAAAGTTGACTCTCTTGGCACATTCGAAGTAGTAATCCCAGTCCCACTTGTGGCCGGTGTGCTCTTCGATGAACTTGATCGCTCTTCTGACTTCCTCTGCAGCGTATTCCTGAACGTCCTCTTCCTTGTGGCGGAGAGGTGCAGGGAGCTGGAACACAGGGATGCCGTCCTCTTTCTCGAGTCTCTCGGAAATAACTCCGTTGCCGAGCAGCGAACCGTCGCATGTGGTGTTGCACTGTACTGCGCAGGCACCGAGGATCGGAGCGTCGTCGTCAATGGATACTCCTGCCTCAGCCTCAGGCATCGGGCAGACATCGCCAGGAAGTCCGTACTCCTGAGCTACGTCGATATAGTGCTCCATGGCATGCTGATTAAGAAGCACTGATACGTATGTCGAAGGAGTCTCACGGGATGTGCACTTCAGGTTAGGGAAGCCCATCATTACCGCTGTCATCTCGTTCTCGTCAACGAGCACGTTGATCTTCGAGAACTCTTCATCGTTGCCTGTCCTGCGGTCGCCGCGTGCCAGAGTGTTAAGAAGCTTTGCGACGTCGATGATGATGAGATCCTGCTCTTCGTGGGCCATTCTGAGGTATTCGCCTCTGAGGCCCTGTGTGAATCTGTCTACCATCATCGGTACTGCCAGATAGTTTGCCATCCAGCGGTATCTGAAGAAGAACTTGATATTGCGCGGAACGGCCACGAACTTACCGAGGGTGAACATGATGCCCAGCCATCTCGAATAATCATAAAGTGTGTCTCCCAGTCCGCGCCATTCACGGCGTTTTCTGACCTTTCCGTGCGGTATGTAAAGGTCACCGTATCTTGTATCGCCCTTTATCTTTTCAGGGTTGACCATGGTCTTGAATTTTCTGACTGCCATCACTAACCCTCCTTCTGTATCTTCTTGATATCGATGCTCTCAAGGAACGCCTGCACACGGGTGCGCATCTGTCCCGATGTACCGATAGTATACGGTCTGTCAACCGCGAGCACCGGCCAGTTATACCTGTTTCTGAGGATGTGTGATCCCATCATTCTCTCATAAGCCCAAGGATCGCAGAATTTCATCTGCTGATAGATGATGCCGTCTGCCTTGTACTCCTTTGCAAGTTCATCTACATACTCACGGCGTCCGTCCATCGTTACTGTGTCCATGTAGCGAGGGCATTCGCCTCTGTACATGTAAGCACTGCAGAGCTGTGTAAGAGCGTCCTCTTCATCGTTGAGATAGATCGGATCTCTGCCCGGAAGCGATCCGTAGCAGAATCTGTCACAGCAGACAAACGCACCGCTCTCTTCGACCAGTTTGATGAAGTCGGTATCATCGACCTCAGAGCCTACGACTTCTACTCTGGCCTTGAACCAAGGCTTAGGATCAGGTTCTCTTGTCTTGAGTTCCTCGAGTGTTTCCTCGAGTTTGTCAATGATGAGATGCTTTGGAGCTACATAGGATGCCAGGCAGAATACATTGAACTCGTATCCTGTGATGGTAGGGTTGTCGAGCTTGCGGAAGTCTCCGATAGCTCTGATAAGCTCGCAGATCTTGTTGTGCTCATCGACAGCTTTGCGGATCGCAGCATCGGAAATGTCGATGCCGTAGTTCTCGGCGAGCGGCTTAAGGATGTGGTTTTTGCACTGCACTACATAGAGATTGAGTCCGTTATAATCGGCTTTCATCGGGATCTCCATGTAGTCAAAGAAGAATCCCTTCTTGTCCTTGCCCATTGCCTGCAGTACGTCCATGTTTTCGACGCAGCGGTTGAGCATGGTGCATCCGTCAGGTGTGATGACGGCGTCAAGGAAGTTGTAGCCTCCCTCGAGAGCTCTCTCGAGTATCGCTCTCGAATATTCGCAAAGGAAGCTGGTCAGATAATAGGTGCCTACGTCAATCGATCCCGTGCGTGGCGCACGCAGCCTGGCTGAGAAGCAGCCCGGCAGATTGAGCAGAGGCTCAGGCACGTTCTCGCACATATAACCTATGCACTTCATGCCCTCTTTCTGAGCCTGTGCAACGAGTTCGTTATTTGCCTCCTGCAGCAGGTCTTCGAAATAAATCAGGTGCTTTAAGTCTTTCACTTTTCTCCCTCTCTCTATTCTTAAAAAAGGCCTTTTGGCTTACGGGCATCGAAACACAGATGCCCATATTATTGGAAATATTTTATCACGCGAAACTATTTCGATACAATTAGTTTCATAAATAATGAGCAACATGAACCGCAAAAAAACAGTTCACTTTCGCAATTCTAAAAGCCACTTGCGATACCTTTTCGGAAACGATCTGCTGCAGTCTCTTGACGCATACCCCCACAGGGTATATATTATTGGCAGACAGATACCCCCGCAGGGTATGATGACAACACATAATGAACGAGGTGTAAAAATGTCAGATTCAAAAGACTGCTGTGCATGCAGCGAAAAGCATAAGGAACGCAGTCCTGAAGAGTATAAGGATCTTATCAACAGGCTCAGCCGCATCGAGGGACAGGTGCGGGGCATCAAGGCAATGGTAGAGCGCGGAGCGTACTGCCCTGATATTCTGATCCAGACATCAGCTGTAAATTCAGCGCTTAACAGCTTCAGCAAGGTGCTGCTGTCGAACCACATACGTACATGTGTCAGGAACGACATAAGAGAAGGCAACGACGAGGTAGTTGAAGAGCTCGTAGCTACCCTTCAGAAGATGATGAAATAACGGAAGGTTAACGTACATAAAATGGAACAGTATATAGTTACCGGAATGAGCTGTGCCGCATGTCAGGCACGGGTCGAAAAGGCTGTGTCCAGAGTCGAGGGTGTGGATTCATGCTCGGTCAGCCTTCTTACAAATACAATGGGAGTTGACGGAAGCGCTTCTCCTGAAGATATCATTCGCGCCGTTACCGACGCAGGCTATGGAGCCAGGCTAAAGGCAGACGGCACCGCGGAGAGTTCAGCAGGCAGAAGCTTTGCTGCCGATGAAGCCGCCCTTGAAGACAGAGAGACTCCTGTACTTAAAAAGCGTCTTTTAGCATCCGTAGGGTTTTTGCTGGTACTGATGTACTTCTCTATGGGACATATGATGTGGGGATGGCCGCTCCCTGCTTTCTTTGAAGGCAATCACATCGCGATGGGTCTGGTGCAGATGATCCTCGCCGCGATCGTAATGGTCATAAACCAGAAGTTCTTTATCAGCGGGTTCAAAGGCCTTATCCACGGTGCTCCGAACATGGACACACTGGTCGCAATGGGCAGTGCTGCCTCATTCTGCTGGAGCACATATGTGCTCTTTGCAATGACAGGAGCGCAGCTTGCAGGAGACAGCGAAGCGGTCATGAACTATATGCACGGCTTCTATTTTGAGTCTGCCGCCATGATACTTACGCTTATTACCGTCGGCAAGATGCTTGAAGCCAGATCCAAGGGAAAGACTACGGATGCACTTAAAAGTCTCATGAAGCTTGCACCTCAGACAGCGGTAGTTGAGCGCGGCGGGATCGAAACGGAGATCCCGGTATCTCAGGTACGTGTCGGAGATGTATTCCTGGTAAATCCCGGAGAAAACATACCGGTCGACGGCGTAATAGCAGAGGGCAATTCGGCAGTCAACGAAGCTGCTCTTACAGGAGAATCCATACCTGTCGACAAGCAGCCCGGTGACAGTGTATCTGCAGCAACGACCAACCAGTCGGGATTTATACGCTGCAAGGCGACAAGAGTCGGAGAAGATACGACTCTCGCTCAGATCATACGGATGGTGAGCGATGCCGCTGCAACAAAAGCCCCTATTGCAAAGATAGCTGACCGCGTATCCGGAATTTTCGTACCTGTGGTCATTGGCATCGCACTCGTGACTCTCATGATCTGGCTGGCAGTCGGAAAGGATGCCGGATTTGCTCTTGCCAGAGCCATATCCGTGCTGGTCATTAGCTGTCCTTGTGCGCTGGGTCTCGCAACACCGGTTGCCATAATGGTAGGAAGCGGCGTGGGAGCACGAAACGGCATTCTCTTCAAGACTGCAGCAGCACTTGAAGAGACCGGCCGCATAGAAATCGTTGCACTCGACAAAACTGGAACCATCACGGGCGGGGATCCAAAGGTTACAGATGTATTCACCTGCCGCGGAGTATCTAAAGATGAGCTTCTGACCGTAGCAGCTGCTGTTGAATCAAGGTCCACCCACCCTCTCGCCAAGGCGGTCTCCGAATACATCGGCGGCACCACCCTCAGGATCAGCGATTATACAGAGGTCCCGGGGGGAGGCGTCAAGGCATACACATGGGAAGGCTCAAAGGCAGTGAGCATAGCCGGAGGCAACGCAGGTTTTATGACTGCTAACGGCGTAGCTGCCGGAGATGTTGATCGCCTTCTGAAAGAGACAGCTGAGTTTTCAAACGCAGGCAAGACATCCGTGCTCTTTGAAAAAGCCGGCCGGCTTCTTGGCCTTATCGCTCTGGCTGATTCGGTAAGAGACGACAGTATTGAGGCCATCAGACAGTTCAGAGATATGGGCATCAGGACCGTCATGCTGACAGGCGACAGAAAAAAGACTGCTGACGCCATCGCGTCAGAGGTCGGGGTTGATGAAGTAGTAGCAGAAGTTTTGCCCGGCGGCAAGGAAGACGTCATTCGGAATCTTATGACTCAGGGCCGGACTGCTATGATAGGCGATGGGATCAACGACGCGCCGGCTCTCACAAGAGCTAATGTGGGCATAGCAATAGGTGCAGGCACGGATGTCGCTCTCGATGCCGCAGATGTAGTACTGGTCAACAGCAGGCTTGCCGATGCGGTCAAAGCCGTAAAACTCGGACGCAAGACTCTGAAAAACATCCATGAAAACCTTTTCTGGGCATTCTTTTACAATGCTATATGCATACCGGTGGCAGCCGGAGCTTACATAAAACTGTTTGGCTGGGCTCTGAACCCTATGCTTGGAGCGGCTGCAATGAGCCTCTCGAGCTTCTGTGTGGTCACAAATGCACTCAGACTGAACCTGTTTGATGCCGGGGACAGAGGAAAAGCCGATAAATCTTTAAGTTCATCACAGGCAGATGCTGCTGAAGCTGCGCCTGACAATAATACTATCAATGAAAGCGAGGAAAAACTGATGCAGAAGACAATGAAGATCGAAGGAATGATGTGCCCTCACTGCGAGGCTGCTGTCAAAAAGGCTCTTGAAGCGCTTGAAGGCGTAGAGGCTGCTGATGTAAGCCATGAAGACGGTACTGCTGTAGTATCGATGTCGGCCGATGTAGCTGATGCCGCACTTAAGGAAGCCGTCGAAGCCAAGGATTATAAGGTTCTCGGAATAGAATAACGGTATCTCAATACAGAAGCATTATAAAAGGCGCTGCCGTCGTTTATTCGTTACGGCTGCGCCTCTTTATGTGTAATGATCAGGCCTCAGCAAGCACTGCTATATCCTCTTCGGTCGTTGACCAGCTTGTAGCCAGTCTCACTATAGTGTGAGTATCGTCGTATATTCCCCAGCGGTCAAATATGACAGTCTTTCCGAGTTTGTTCATCTCCTCTTCAGTCATGAGTATGAGCTGCTGGTTTGTCGGCGAGTCCATGTAGACTTTCCAGCCTTTCTCCCTGATGATCTCCTTTACACGCTCAGCCATATCTATCGCATGGCGGCTGATCTTAAAGTACAGATCATCCGTAAACAGCGTATCAAACTGTATGCCGAGCAGTCTTCCCTTTGCAAGGAGCGCGCCCCTTTTCTTGACCGATGTCATGAAATGAGGCGGTCTGTTGTTCTTTGTGAAAACGACAGCTTCACCGCACAGGGCTCCTACTTTTGTTCCTCCTATATAGAACACATCGACAAGCCTTGCTATATCTTCCAGCGTGAGATCCGATCCATTGCTCATGAGTCCGTATCCGAGTCTTGCACCGTCAAGGTAAAGCGGCATTTCATATTCATGGCACAGGGCTGAGAGTTCTTCGAGCTCAGCCTTACTGTATAATGTGCCCGGCTCCGTAGGATGCGAGATATATATCATTCCTGGGAATACCATGTGTTCGTTGGTCACATCATTGTAAAAATTCTTCAGAAATGCCCTTACCGCGCCGGCTTCAAGCTTGCCGTCCTTTGCAGGCAGCTGAAGTACTTTGTGACCTGTGAATTCGATGGCTCCCGATTCGTGTACACTCACGTGCCCGCTGTCAGCCGCTATTACGCCCTCCCAGTCCCTGAGCATGGTTGAGATGACAACAGCATTGGTCTGTGTGCCTCCTACGAGGAATTCGACTTCCGCATCAGGGCAGCCGCAGGCAGCTTTGATCTTTTCCTTTGCAGCCGCAGTGTAATGATCCATGCCATAGCCCGGAAGAGATTCCATATTTGTCTCCGCCAGCCTCTTCAGTATTTCCGGATGTGCGCCCGCAATATAATCACATTCAAACGAAACCATGTTATCTCCTTTTGATCATTCTTTATTATCCTTCAGATCATCTGCCGCTGCTGCTGCAGTGGACCAGCATAGCTGCAGGTTGTATCCGCCTGTTATACCGTCAGCATCGATCGATTCGCCTATCGCATAAAGCCCTTCATGGGCCTTGATGCGCATCGTTTTCATATCGATCTCTTCAAGTGATACTCCTCCGGCAGTGACCATGCCGTGCTCATCCACTCCGCTGACTATGAAATCGTCCTGATTCAGGAATGATGCCAGCACATTGGTCCTCACATCGCCCAGCAAACCTCTCGAGCGTTCACGGAGGATGCGCTGCATACGCCTAGGGAGTTCATGAAGCTCCTTGTTATAGCAAAGTCTGATCAGCTCTCCGGGCTCTACGTATTTTGAAATATTGAGTATCACCGGACCCGAAAGGCCCTCGTGAGTAAACAGCAGATCGCCCTTCATGCGCGCAGCCTTTCCCTTGCAGGTGTATGCCGCATCACTGCTGAATGCTATCACGGTAACATCCGGGACCGAGATCCCCGAAAGCTCGGCATAAGGATAGTTCTCAACATATACAGGTGACAGAGCCGGTCTCGGTTCGTTGATATCGATACCGATGTCCTCAAGTATTTCCAGCATGGATCCGTCAGATCCGGTCTCCGGATAAGTTATCCCGCCGGAAGCTATAACGACTTTTTTCGCCCGCAGCTCATATCCGTTTATCAGAGTTATCTCCCACGAGCCGTCCTTTCTCAGGCCGCTCACCCTGGCATCCGTCTCTATCTGCCATCCGTTCAGAGAAGCTTCTCCGAGCAGAACATCCAGTACATCACGTGCTTTCATCGATGCCGGAAAAATGCGTCCCTCATTGTCGATCCCATTGGATCCATATGATGGTTCAACAGGATCACCATTTTCATCTGCAAGCTCTACTCCATGCTCCGTAAGCCATCTTGCCAGATCCAGATTGCTGTGTCTGTAAAGGCAGCGCCTCAGAGCCTGACCCTCGTTGCCATATGCATATACGAAATCCTTGACGGATCCTCCATGCGTTATATTACAGTGTCCGCCGCCGCTCATGAGCAGCTTGCTTCCGATGCAAGACGAGCCCTCGAGGATGATACCCCGAGAGCCCTCCATATCCAGATTTGCTGCCAGCATCAGACCCGAAGCGCCGGCTCCGATTATTGCTATATCATAAATCATCATGATCGTTGTTTATTTTCCTAAATAGTGAGATCGCCGTCTTTAACCCATCCAAGCTTGCGGCATCCCATGTTGATCAGCGGAGCAAGCACTGCAGGAAGCACGAAGCAGACGAGTATCAGTCCGAGCCAGTCCATGCCTGTGATCGCTGCCTTGGCTCCCGATGCGACATCATTGACCCATCCCGAGTATACGCCTATCTGTCCGACGAATCCGCATGTCCCCATGCCGCTCGATACAGGAGCTCCGTTCATCTGAAGCTTGAACACGCATGTCGCGATCGGTCCGGTAATTGCCGAGGCAAGTGTAGGTGCTATCCAGATGCGCGGATTCTTTACGATATTTCCCATCTGAAGCATCGATGTACCGATACCCTGGCTGATGAGACCGCCCCACTTGTTTTCAGGGAATGACATTACCGCGAAGCCTACCATCTGTGCGCAGCAGCCTGCTACTGCAGCTCCTCCCGCAAGACCTACCAGTCCGAGGGCTGCGCAGATCGCCGCAGATGATATAGGCAGAGTCAGAGCCATTCCTACGATAACCGATACGAGTATTCCCATCATGAACGGTCTGAGCTCGGTCGCCCACATTATAAGGTTTCCTACCTTCATTGCAGCAGCACCGAGTCCCGGTGCCCACCATGCAGCAAGCGCAATGCCTACGCCTATGGTAACAAGCGGAACCACGAGTATGTCTATTTTCGTCTCACCTGCAACGGCCTTGCCGAATTCAGCTGCGATGATGGCGACAATGAGTACGGCAAGTGGTCCGCCCGCCCCTCCGAGAGCATTGGTCGCAAAGCCGACAGTCGCAAGCGAGAACAGCACCAGATTAGGACACTTCAGCGCGTATCCGATGGCGATCGCCATTGCAGGGCCCGTCATCGCAACAGCAAGCCCTCCTACTGTGTAGTCAGCTCCGCCTATGGTGCAGACCGGATTTGTCAGAAATCCGATGTTGAACTGCGTACCTAACGTATTGATAATTGTACCGATGAGCAGCGAGCAGAAAAGGCCCTGCGCCATCGCAGAAAGTGCATCGATACCGTAACGCTTGGCGCTTATCTCAATATTCTTGCGCTCAAGGAATGCTTTAACGGAACCCTTTGTCATTTTTTCTCCCATCTTATATAATTATATAAATAGTTTAAGTAGTTAAACGGCGTTGCCGCAGAGATGAAACCTTTCTGTCTGTGCCGCCGCATACTTAGTGTATTATATCACAACGAAACGATTTAATAAATGAACGAAAGGGGTTGGCTAATGAGTCGTGTAGAACGTGCAGAAGCCAGAGATGAAAGAGCTGCCAGGCAGGCTGCCGCAGAAATGCAGCAGGCTAAGGCTCAGAAAACCGTAAAGAAAAAGAAGAAAGGCGGCTGCGGATGCCTGGTGCTGCTGATACTCGTGCTGGCGATCCTCGTCGGAGCCGGTGGCTATTATACACTCGGCCTCAGACCAGTGGATCCGGGCAGCGAAGAGAAGATCACAGTTGAGATCCCAAACGGAAGCGGAGCTTCGGCAATAGTCGAGATACTCGATGAAGCCGGACTGGTAAAGAACAAATTCTGTGCCAAGGTAAACAGCAGGATAGGCGGTTATAACGATCTTCAGGCAAACACTTACATTTTAAGTCCGTCAATGTCATTCAATGAGATCATGACCATCATCAACGAAGGGACCTTTGAGTATATCTCGAAGGAATCGGTCGAAGTAAAGGACGGCGCAAGACTTCAGCAGGTCGCAGAAGCGATAGCAGAGCAGCTGCCGTATACAGCTGATGAGATCCTTGCAAAGTGGTCCGATAAGGAATATCTTAACCATCTGATCGACAAATACTGGTTCCTGACCGATGACATCCTTGATAAAGACATAATGTATCCTCTCGAAGGGTATCTGTATGCAGACACATACTTTGTAACGACTGACAATTCCGACATAGAGGGATTCACCGAGATGTGTCTTGACAGGATGGATGAAGTTCTGACCGAGCGCAAGGATGCAATCGAGGCTTCAGGATTCTCGGTGCATGAGCTTCTGACGCTGACTTCCATAGTCACAAAGGAAGCGACTGCTGACGACCAGGCCGGAGTTGCCGGTGTATTCATGAACAGACTCGACAACGGTATGTCACTGGGATCTGACGTAACAGTATGCTACATCTTCCAGGAGGACCGAGTCGATCTCAAGGTCAGCCAGCTTGAAAGCACCAATCCGTACAATACGCGTAAGTTTGCCGGTCTCCCTCCTGGGCCTATCTGCCAGGTCGTAAGCGACGCGATCGATGCAACACTCAACTATGAGAAACACGACTATCTGTTCTTCATCGCCGACGAGGATGGAATAGTCCGTTACAGCAAGGATCAGGCCGGACATGAAAGCAATATCGATGAGCACGGTCTTGTAAAGGACGAAGACGAAGAAGGTTAACCAAAGCCTCTCAAATGAAGCAACAAAAAACCTCCGCGGATCACCGCGGAGGTTTCTTTATTTTCTTATAACCGTGCAGCTTTCGCCTGCATACTGCAGCCGCATGTTTATTTCTTTTGTTCCTCTCAGCAGCTCCGTAAGGAATGCTCTGTCCCCTTCCCAGGCCGGAAGATCCAGCATCTTATCATGCGGCACCCAGACAAGCTCTCCTTCTCTGCATTCCGGCGGATCATAACTGCCGGTCTCCTCAAATATACGGGCAGCCTCTTCATCATCCGGCACAAAGTCAGAAGAAGAATACAGATACATGTCCTCATCCTCGTATTCGTCCGATCTGAACTCTATCACACCGTGGAACACCCATGTTCTCAACCGGAGGCCTGTTTCTTCAAGGACTTCGCGGACTACGCACTCATCAGGGGTCTCGCCTTCCTCGACCTTTCCGCCGGGACTGATCCATTTACCCTCGTTCATGTCCCCGGGTTTGCGGTCACGGAAAAGCATCAGCCAGCTGCCGTTATTCTTTATGTAGCATATAGTTGATTTTTTCATTGATCTCATAATGATGTGAGCCGCCTAGAAAAGCGGCTCCTTCATGTATTTTCTTAAGTTTTCCTTGGTGTAGATGAGCACCTTGTCGCCTTCAATCAGGACCAGATCCCCTTCCGGTTTTATCGTTCTGCCGTCCCTTTCGACAAGGACGATGAATGTCTGCCGGGAAATATCCAGATCCTTGATTTTTTGATTGTTCCACGGATGATTTCTGCCAAGGATGACTTCCTTTACGTCTTCAAGCATGCCCTCTGTTGCGGATTCCGCACAGATTATCAACTTGTCGCCCAGTAGTATTTCTATGTCTCCTCTTGGAACAAGGGTATCGCCGTCTCTGATGATCAGCGCGATTATCGAACCGCTCGGCATGGCTACTTCACTGATGGTCTTGCCTATCCATGCATCGCCCGGATCTATAGATGCCTTGATGAAACGGACGTCTTTTTCCTGCTCTATATCCGCAAGACGGGTCGCCAGCTGATACTCTTCAACGAATCCTGCGGAGATGATGCCCGTAGGGATCGCAACGAGTCCGACACCCAGGAATGTGATTATTATTCCGAGGAACTGCCCCATAGGAGTTATCGGATAAATGTCGCCGTAGCCTACCGTGAGCAGAGTCGATGTCGCCCACCATACACCCGAGAATGCGTTTTTAAATACATCAGGCTGCGTTTCATGCTCGACGCTGTACATACACAAGCTCGATGCCAGGATCAGGAGAATGATGACAAATACCGACGCCAGAAGCTGTGTCTTCTTTTTCGAAAGTACATTTCCGATCAGCGACAGCGAATCGGAGTATGCATTGATCCTGAAAAGCCTGAAGATCCTGACCACTCTCAGCATGCGGAACACTGCGGCTCCTGCCGGGAAGAATGTCGGCATGTAGTGCGGCAGGAATGACAGCAGATCTATGATGCCGTATCCCGAAGTCACATACCTTCCCATTGCCTTGCCGGCAGAGTATCCCTTGTACTGCTGCTGTGCGGTGATAAGCCTGAGAACATAATCTATCGCAAAGAAGATAACCGTGATCTCGTCAACATAATCAAATAAAAGGCCATACTTTGCCTCCAGGTTGTCAAAAGTCGAGGCAAAGGCACAGGCGAGATTGGCAATCAGTGCCAGAGTGCTGAATATATCATAGAACTGGTTCAGCCTGCTGTCAGTCACTCCGGTCGAGACCATTGCAAACAGCTTTTTTTGAGTTTTTTCCCAGCTGCTGTCTTTCATTTATCCTTCTACGCGTATGCTTTTGATCTTCTGAGGGAGAAGCGGCTTGTCTCTGAAGTCGGTTCTCGTGTTTACGATCTTGTCTGCAGTTGCCATTCCTTCAGTCACCTTGCCGAATGCCGCATACTGGCCGTCGAGATGAGGTGATGTGGTTGTCATGATGAAAAACTGTGATCCTGCGGAATCAGGGTCCATAGCTCTTGCCATCGAAAGAACTCCCCTCTCATGCTTGAGGTCGTTCCTGAATCCGTTGGCCGTAAACTCGCCCTTTATGGTATATCCCGGACCTCCCATGCCGTTTCCGTTCGGGCATCCGCCCTGGATCATGAATCCAGGAATGACTCTGTGGAAAATGAGTCCGTCATAGAATTTTTCATTTGCAAGTTTTTCGAAATTAGCAACAGTTTCCGGAGCGATGTCTTCATAAAGCTCGCCCTTCATAACGCCGCCGTCTTCCATTTCAATAACGAATGTCTTCATAGTGTATTATCCTCCATTTACTCCGGCGCAAGGTCTTTGAATCTGCCTGCATTCCTATTCGTTCTCAATTATACATTTTTCAGTCAGCTTCGTCTATTTCGATGTGCTGTCATACACAAACTGCAGATATATATAATGCCGAAGCGAGCGTTGCGAAGGAGACGCCAGGAATGCCCGAGGGAGACCGCAGATGAGCGGCCGGAACGTGTCTCGAAAGCGAAGCGTCAGAGCCGTTCCCCGCGAAGCAAGGTCGAACGAGATGGCATTCCCGGTGACGGAGCACAGCAAGCAGAGGTATTACATATTTCTATTCTACTGATTTAAGCGACTCCGTCATGGATACGTCGCGAAGCCTTTTCTGCATTGCGAGATTAACTAAGAACGCAAACACGAATGTAAGCGCTACGGCTACCGGTATGTCGTACGGGCCGTGCCGCGGCTCGAAATAGATCATACTCAATACGATGTTGTCTATAACGAATTTGAGAAGCCAGTCCCCCATCGGAATGCCGACGATGGCCGCAACTGCTGTGAGGAACAGGTTCTCGCGGAAAACGTACTGCGAGACCTCAAGCTGGTAGAACCCCAGCACCTTGATGGTTGCTATCTCGCGCATGCGTTCTGTGATATTTATGTTCGTAAGATTGTAGAGCACTATGAACGCGAGCAGTGCTGCCGACAGAATGACCACATAAACTATCGCGTTCAGGCTCTTCATCATCTTGCTGACGTTCTCCCTGACGTCGATATTGGTCTGTACCGCAGCTGTGTTCTCGTAGCCTGCTGCATCTGCAGACGCGCTTCTTATGATATCTTCTTCCGTGCCGTCTTCAAAATTGATGAATGCCGCTTTTATATCCGGCTCCTTGCCGAAGCCCTCCCTGTATGTCTCAGGGGTCATATATAAACTATCATAGACATAATTGTCAGCAACGCCGACTATCTCTACTTCCATCTCGCGGTAACCATTGCGCAGCTTTATTTTATCGCCGACTCCGACACCGTAATCGTGGTTTGTCTTTTTTACTATTACGATTTCTCCCTGTCCGGGATACTCGATATGCTGATTTCCTGTATGCAGATCTATGAAGTCATCAAATCCTTCAGCATCAGTAGCGACACAGGTGATATCGGTAGTCTTGTCACCTATTACCGCCGTCACCTCTCCGCGGTGAAGGAACCTGATGTTATTTTCTGGAATGTCGTTGTCGTCCCGGATCTCTTCCAGGAAGTCCTTCTGCCTGTCATCTGTCATATTCTTGCTGAATATGACCGTAATGTCATACAAGGATATCTCATCGAACTGATAATCCGCTACCTTGGAGATGGTCGCCCTGATGCCTATTCCCGCGATCAGCAGCGCCGTGCATCCGCTTACGCCGATGACCATCATAAGGAATCTCTTCTTGTCTCTGAAGATGTTGCGGATCGACACTTTGTAAAGGAAGCTTATTCGGTTCCACAACGGCTTTATCCTCTCAAGCAGGATGCGCTTGCCGGCAGGCGGTGTCTTTGGCCTTATGAGTTCTGCCGGCGGCACCTTGAAGTCCGCCGCGATAGACACCCATGTCGCTCCCATGGAGCACAGCAATGCGACCGCCAGGCATAAGAGTCCTAGCTTGTAGTTGATTATGTAATCGACGGTGTCGCTGAAATCATACATCATCGTATATGCATCCCAGATGACAGCAGGGAACACCTTGCATCCTACGAAGAATCCAAGCAGGGTCCCGAGGAATGCTGCGCTGCCCGAATAGAACATGTACTTGCCGACTATCTGGGCGTTGCTGTAACCGAGAGCCTTAAGCACTCCGATCTGCGTGCGCTGCTCGTCTACCATTCTTGTCATGGTGGTCATGCACACCAAGGCTGCTATAAGGAAGAAGAAAAGCGGGAATATCTTTGCGATATTGCTGACTATGCTGGAGTTGCTGTCAAATGAAGAGTAGCCCATGTTCTCCTTGCGTGAAAGCGCATAGGCGTTGCCTATCTCCATGTCATCGATCTTCTCCTGGGCTTCGTCAAGCTTGTCTTTCGCGTCATCGAGCTTTTTCTTTGCTTTTTCGAATTCGCTGTCGGCCTTCCTTTCTTCTCTCGCCAGCTTCTTTTTATTGCTTTCTAATTCCTTCTCACTCTTGCTGAGCTTTTTAAGACCGGAATCTGCCTGAGATATACCCGACTTTGCCTTCTTTATTCCGTCCTCGATCTGTTTTTTGCCTGCCTGAGCTTCCTTCAGGCTCGCATCGATAGTTGCGATACCTGCGTTGATCTGTTTTACCTGTGCGTCTATTCCTGCGATCTGCTGCTCTACACCGGCGAGCTGTGTGCTGTATTCTGCGATCTGCGCGTTATACTTATCCGCATTGTCCGGATCGCCCTGTGCGGCCTGCTGAAGATCGTTTATTGCCTTCTCCAGATCAGCCTTTGCCTTCACGGCTTTCTCCATGCCGGCGTTTGCCTGCGCAAGCCCGGCTTCAGCCTTTTCCCTTTCACTGTTTAGTGTGGCTATGCCGCCATTCACTTCATCGAGTTTCGCTTCGAGATCGCCAAGTGCTGATGACGCTTTCTTCTTACCTGCTTTGGCTTTTTTGCGGTTAGCGCTGATCAGCTTCTCGCCCTTTTTTATCTTGGCTTTTGCATCGGCGATCTCCTTCTCGGCATCCTTTTTCTCCTGTTCGTACTCGGCAAGGTTATCTTCATACTCCTGCTTCTTTTCGTCCAGCTCTTCCTGAGCATCTTTTCTGGCTGACTCACGGCGGCCGTCAGTCACTGCCTCAGCCAGAGCCTTCATGTTATCTTCCTGCGCCTTGATCTTATCTTCATGCTCATCGGTCAGCGATTCTTCGTCACCGCTGAGCTTAACATAAAGGTTTGTGTAATAGTCCACATCAAAAGCATCCTTCTCAAGGAAGAAGAAGGTATCCAGACTTCCGTTGCCGATGTCCGTAGACCCTCTCTGGTAGTCAAGGTATATCGGAGTATTGACCAGACCGACTATCTCGAAGTCTTTCACCCTGAAATCCTTAAGCTTGTCCTTGTCATTTTCGTCCGTGATTTCTATATGGTCTCCTATGTGGAATCCTTCGTCAGTGATGCTGTACGCGTCCACCACGCATTCGTCCGCATTCTGCGGCAGCCTGCCTTCAGTCACATTGAGAGTGTTTAACTTTTCCGGCAGCGAGATAGCCTTAAGTGCTCTTGAATCTCCCTCTCCCGAGCGAGCTATCACATCGATCTGTATGGAACCCTCGGCATCACTAACACCGTCCCATGCTTTTGCCAGTTCAACGCTGTCATCATCGGCACCATAAGAAGACAATACCTGATAGTCATAGAAGTTATTACTGTCAAGGTAACGGCGCGCAGTACTCACCATGGATTCCTTACAATCCTTCAGACCACTGAAAAACCCCACTCCAAGAGCTACGATCGCAAAGATCGCAAGATATCTTGCAAGTGAGGTCTTTATCTCTCTGAAGGTCGACTTTTTCAGCATGCTACCACTCTATCTCGGACACCGGTACAGGATTCTCATTGATCTTCACATCCTGCACTCTTCCGCTCCTGACGCTTATGACGCGGTCGCCCATCGGAGTGATCGCTTTGTTGTGTGTAATGATGATTACCGTAGCGCCCGAATTGTGCGCCTGGTCCTGCAGAAGCTGCAGTATCTGCTTGCCTGTGTTGTAATCGAGAGCGCCCGTAGGCTCGTCACATAGAAGCAGTTTAGGATTTTTGGCGAGAGCTCTTGCTATCGCTACCCTCTGCTGCTCACCTCCTGAAAGCTGTCCCGGGAAGTTATACATCCTCTCTCCCAACCCTACCGCTTTCAGTGTCTCGGCAGGATCAAGGGGCTCCTTGCAGATCTGTGTCGCCAGCGATACGTTTTCAAGGGCAGTAAGATTCTGCACCAGATTGTAGAACTGAAACACGAAGCCGATATCGTATCTGCGGTATTTTGTAAGTTCCTTCGTGCTGAGACTGCTGATGTCTTTTCCGTCGAGCAGCACTTTTCCGCTCGTCAGGGTATCCATTCCGCCGAGTATGTTGAGAAGTGTGGTTTTACCGGCACCTGATTCACCAACTACTATGGCAAGCTCGCCTTTCGCAACACTGAAAGTAGCATCAGCCAGAGCTTCTATATCCACTTCGCCCACGTGGTAAACCTTGCGCACGTGATCGAACACTACATAATCGTTCCTGTCGTTCATTCCAGATCTCCGTTAAATGAATATATTGATGCTGCCTATCACAAGACCGATGAGAGCACCGAGGTCCACTATCAGCTTGAGCTCGGTCTTCATCACGGTCAGCACTCCCTTTTCAAGTTCTTCGACTGCCATGGAGTTGATCTTGTCCTCGACAACTATTGCGACATCTATTCTGCGCAGCGCAGAGTTGACCGCATTCACCACAGACTCACGGTATGCTGCGGTTATTTTATTCCTTACATACTCAGGGTCATAACCCGCGAGCTCCAGCACATACAGAGGAGTCCTGTCACCAAGATCATGTATTCTGGACGTCGTGATCCCGCTGACCATTTCCGGGCCTTTTGCATCGATGAACTCTTCCATTTTGTCGCTGACTGCCTTCATTACCCGGTCTATCATATTGTCAGTGACCACCATGGACAGAAACCTTGAGTTAAGAACATGCTCCAATAGCATCGCCTTGCCCTCTTTATGTATGGTCCCCGGGATATCCATCCTTTTGATGGCATCGGTTATCTTGAAAGACAGGAGCTCGGAAAAATCGTTCTCCAGCTTATCATACTTTTCAGCACTGCCTGTCAGGATCGCTCCGGTCTCTCTGATGTCGGAATCCAGAATGCTCATCACCTTATCGATGAGGGGTTTCTCCACCTCTTCCGTCAGTAAACGTCCCGATATATCCTCCCGCGTAAAGAGTTCGTCCTGCACTATCTTGCCTGCAGTTTTTGCGAGCCTCGCTTTCCCCTTCGGTATCGCCCCCGGTGTCAGCGGAAGCTGATGCCCGAAAAGGTATACCGGCTTGTGCGGATAGAACAGCATCTTCACTGCTATCAGATTCGTAAAATAGCCTATCACCGCTCCTATAACAGGCGGAAGCAGATAGGATGTGATCAGTTCCCAGTTCATTTGATATCACCTTCTTCTGATTCTGAACCGGCCTTTCCGACCGAATGTGCAGCAATGCTGCTGAGATTCGTTCCGGTACCGATTATCCAGAGTATGTCACCTTTTTCTATGAGCATGTTCGAGTCAGGCATATGTGTCGCATATCCGTCACGTTCAAGGCCGAGGATCATGCAGTGATTGCGTGCAGTAATGCGGCTTCTTCTGATAGGTTTCCCGACATACGGCTCTGTACCCCTCACCTGTATGGCTGCGCACGAAAGCGCGTTGCCGCCGGTATAGTCCTCATCTAGGAACTCTTTGAGCGTGCGCATATGCACCTGCTGATCTATTCCCAGTGTTTTGTAGAAAGTCTCAAGAGACATTCTGTCCCCTATGACATGCACATGGTCTCCCGCATGCAGGACCGTCTTTGCCGGCGGCATCGGCACCTTCTTATCGCCGTGCCTTACCTTGACCACGTAAACAGCATCTTTTCTGCCCCAGTCGAGTTCCTGTATCGTTTTCCCTTCATATGCAGCACCTGCCGGAACGTCCCAGCTGAATATGCTGTAGTCCTCGTCGAGCCAGTGCTTCCTCTGCCTTGCTCCGCCGCGCTCTTCCATAGTCTTCTGGTTAAGATTCGCAAAAAACCTTGTCTCGAGCTGCAGATAGTATGTCGCAATGAATTCCGACCTCGCTATCAGGAAAACGCTCAGCGGAATGAGAAGTACTATTATCAGATTGTTTATATCGAGAAGTGTCTCCACCGGGATCAGCGCTATAAGCTCCAGTATGACTATTTTCAGAATAATCATTACGGCGAGAGGCGGTCTGTTTGCAAGTCTGTCCATCCACAGCTGGGTAAATGCGACATTGCGGTTTCCCATGAAAGGTACAGCAAATACCGCAAGCGCCAGATAATTCACGATCATAACTATGATCTTTGCGGCTCTGTCACCTGTAAGCGATGCAAGAGCCGGATACAGCGCCTGACAGCACACGAGAGTCAGTACAAGCATTATGCTTCCGTAGATCGCGACCTTCAGGAAGTAGTCCTTGAGAACGGTCTTCCACTCGGATACATGCTCTTCGTCACTGCGGTTTTCAGACGTATAGTTGCGTATCATTTTTTTGAGCTTCGCCGGGATAGGTTTTGAGATCATCTTTATGATCTTATCCTGATTCCTTATGAGCACAGGCGTGATGATGATGGTCAGTATCGATGCGGCCACTATGACCGGATACAGATAGCTGTCCATGACCCCGAGTGAGATGCCCAGGCTCGCGATGATGAACGAAAATTCACCGATAGGCGCCAGTGAGATGCCGCCCCTTAACGCAGTTTCAGGCTCCTGTCCCGAAAGTATCATTCCGATGGTAGCGAATATCAGCTTGGCGACCACAGCAAGTATCGCAATAGGAACTATGGAAGTCCAGCGTGCTGCTATGATGCCAGGGTCTACCATCATTCCTACAGACAGGAAGAATATCGCCCCGAACATATCCTTGATGCCGGCTGTCACCCTTTCAACTTTATGAACATGGCGGGTACCGGCAAAGAGCGATCCCGCAATGAAAGCACCGAGCTCCATCGAAAAGCCCAGCCAGTGGGCGAGCATTCCCATTAAAAAGCAGAATCCCAGGCTGAGAAGAGTGAGCGTCTCATCGCTCATCAGTCCCATCGTTCTGTCAAGAATGGTAGGCAGGAAGAAGATCCCGAGTATCAGCCAGAGCACCAGATAAGTTATCATCAGGAACATGCGCATCGCCATGCTGCTGCCGTCCGAAGTCTGACTCGCGGATATCGTGGTGAGCACCACCATCATGAACACGGCGATGACGTCTTCCATGACAAGCGACCCCATAACAAGGCCTGTATACTTCTCGCCCTCAAGACCCATCTCGCTGAAGCATTTCTGTATTACAACTGTTGAACTGATAGAGAGCATGGCTCCGAGGAACACGGCATTCATGGTGCTCATACCTGCAAGTATTCCGAAGCCGTATCCTACCAGCATCACGCCGCCCATCTTGACCGCGGCCGACACTATGGCCGTGCTTCCGATCTCGGACAGCTTATGAAAGTCGAACTCAAGTCCTATATGGAACAGGATGATGACGACACCGATCTCGCTCCATGTTTCTACAGACGATGCGCTCTCTATGTTCATGAACAGCGGAAAATGCGGACCGATTATAAAACCCGCGACAATATATCCCAGAATCGTAGGGATCCTGAGCTTTTTGAATACTATCGTGACCACCGCAGCGGTAGTCAGCATTATCGCAAGGTCTATTATAAGTTGAGGTACTTCCACTTTTTCTTCCTTCTTTAACCGTAATTCAGCGCCTTGCGGATCTTTTTCCATCCGGGCATGAATCTGTCCATGAGTGCATAAAAGTCCGGGCCGTGGTCCGGTACAACTGTATGCACCAGTTCGTGCAGAATAACATAGTCGAGCTCCGCGTCGCTTCTGGTGGCTAACATAAGGCTGAGGTTGATATGATGCGTATTTGTATTGCAGCTTCCCCAGCGTGTGTGCATGTCACGTACTGTCCATCCGTTGCAGTACAGACCGGTCACCTCTTCTATCACAGGAAGTCTGGCTTCGATGCGCCTTTTAAGATGGGCTCTCATTGCCTCCTTTTCGGCCTTATCCACAGGCTTAGGGTGGGCAAGCGATCTCGCGCGTACGCGCGCCACGTTCTTATCGATCCAGTCCCTGCGGCTCCGCACGAATCCTATCACTTCCCTGTCAGGCACCAGATAAGGAGCACTGATCACTATGCGTCCGTCAGGCTCCTTGATCCTCATATTCATCCTTTTGATACGCTTTCTGGTCAGTTCGACCTCAAGCCCGTCAATGTAAATAATTCTGGTCATACATAGTTATTTTACCATAAATCAGACGATACTTTATGTTGCGCGTTTCAAAATGATATACTGTTTGCAAAAGATCGTGACGGCATTGCCGTAAAGCAAGGAGGTTTATGATGCTGGCAGTATGTTACCCGAGGTGCAGCACCTGCAGGAAGGCCGTGAAATGGCTGGAAGACAACAATATTGAATATACATACAGGGATATAAAGACAGATAATCCGACAGAAGAGGAACTCAGGGAGTGGCATGCTATCAGCGGACTTCCTCTGAAGAGGTTCTTCAACACAAGCGGGATGCTGTATAAGGATATGCATCTTAAGGACAGGCTGCCGGATATGAGCGAGGATGAGCAGTTCAGACTGCTTGCAAGCGACGGGCTGCTCGTAAAAAGACCTATCGCAGTTTCAGACAGCAAGGTTCTCGTCGGGTTCAGAGAGGCTGAATGGGAGGCTGCATTCAAGTAGTTTTTAAGCATACTGAAAGACCGGACATAATGATGGGATATCAAGGCAATAAAAGAGACTCGCTTATAGGCGAGCCTCTTTTTGTCGTTTTTATTTGAGGATTACTTCCAGCAGTCTACCTTGTCATCAGACAGTCCGATGTTGGCAGCCTTGAAGTGAGGAGCCTTGCCCTCTTTCTTCTGCTTTGTGTAATCATCGAGAGCCTTGACAGCAACTCCGCCGAGGATAGCGATAGTAGGAATGTTGCATACTACCATGAGTCCCTGGAACATATCAGCTGTATCCCATACGAGACCTGCGCTTGAGATTGCACCGAGGAATACGAGGATGATAGCGATAACTCTGAAGATCATAACCTCTGTCTTTGTCATGTCTCTCTTGAGAATGAATGCGAAGCATCCTTCGCAGTATGAGTAGTTACCGATCAGAGTAGTGAACGCGAACAGTGTCATCGATATAGCGATGAATACAGGTCCGAAGCCGCCGAGTGATGTGTGGAGGCATGTCTGTACATAACCTGCCGCATTGGCTCCGCCGTCCTCAAGCACGTAGTCAGCAGGATTTACTGACATTGTGGACAGGCACATGAATGCTGTTGCAGAGCAGATCAGCAGTGTGTCGATGAATACGGACAGTGTCTGAACGAGACCCTGCTTTACCGGGTGAACTACGTCAGCCTTGGCAGCAGCGTTCGGAGCGGAACCCATACCAGCCTCATTGGAGTAGAGACCTCTCTTGAGTCCCCACATGATAACGGATCCTGTGAAACCTCCGAAGATTGCCTGGAAGTCAAATGCTGTGCTGAAGATCAGTCCGAACATTGCTCCGAAGTTCTTTGCGTTGAGAACGAGAACTACGAGAGAAATAGCAACGTAGAGAACTCCCATTACAGGTACGAGGAATCCTGTTACGTCTGTCAGTTTCTTTGCTCCTCCGAGGATAGTAGCGGCAAAGAATACAGCCAGAATAACTCCGATTACCATAGGAGTCGACTTCTCATTGTAGAAGCTGAAAGTTGCAAATGTCGACTGGAGGTTGAATGCAGCGAGCATGTTGTAACCTACGGCATATGTGAAGATGATCAGTATCGAGAAAATGACACCGAGCCATCTCTGGCCGAGGGCGTTCTGCATGTAGTACGAAGGTCCTCCATAATATGTGCCGTCATCAGCTTTCTTCTTATAGATCTGTGCAAGTGTGGACTCGATGAATGCGTTTGCGCCGCCGAATATAGCGGTGATCCACATCCAGAAGATGGCTCCAGGTCCACCAAGAATGATAGCGGTACATACACCGATGATGTTTCCTGTACCTACACGGGAAGCTGTCGAAACCATCAGGGCTCCGAATGACGAAATGCCCTTTTCATCAGCCGGTTTCTCGCTGACAACTTTGAACATCTCTTTGAACATGCGGATCTGTACACCCTTTGTTCTGATCGTGAAATAGATACCTACAGCGATCAGGAACAGAGGCACGATGTATGGCTTGTACAGAATGTTGTTCATGAAACCTACAAAAGCACTCATATAATTCTCCTTTTTGATTTACCCTTTAACTTTTAAAATTAGGTTTATAACAGATAGCCGGCAGCATATGATACCGGCTTTCATTTGGCTTATTTTATCAAAACAGGCTGAGCCTTGTCTATAATGTGAACAAATTGTGATGAAAAATGTATAATTGTATACAATTATGCCGGCGGCTGCCAGATACAGCATACCGCAGCAGGTTTTATGCCGTCGAGTTCAAACTTCTCTATCCACGGATATTTTTCATATCTGATGGCCGCGTTCTCTTCGAGAAGCACGCCGTGAACCGGCACGTAAACAGCCCCTATCTGCGATTCCTCCCGGATGTAGCCCTCGGCATACTCCGATCCGTCTCCGCCGGTAAAACTTACCGACACCTCCGCCTTGGAGGGATCACATCAGGTCCGGGCATCATCGGTCATAAGAACAATGTCTTTGTAACCGAGCATTGCCATATATGCTATTGCATTGTCATTCAGCCTTATCATAGTTTCACGAAGTGGAGTTCATTTCCGTGCTTCTTGATGAGCTTTACTACGTCGCGTGTATTGATAAACACGGTAGCTGTATTGTCGCATGGATGGATGCCCATGAGCCTGTTCTCGAAATCCTTGTCCATGTAAACGACTACATCCTTTTCATCATTTGCCAGTACGCCGAAAGGAGTGACTGCTCCGCGTATGAGCCCCATCTTTTCCATAAGGTCTTCCTCGGAGGCGAATGTGAGAGGTCGTGTATCCTGCGCCTTGCGGAACTCCTTGAGGTTTACTTTCTTGTCTTCAAGGCATGTGATGAGGTAGTACTTGCGCTTCTTGTCATCACGGACGAAAAGGTTTTTGGCGATCTGTTCAGGATGCGGCAGATTGCACTCGAGCATTTCGTCTATCGTGTAGACCGGCTTGTGTTCGACTATCTCATATTTTATCTTGCTGTCATCAAGGATCTTTACTATGTCTTCCTTTGTAAGCGCCATTTTTCTATCCCTTTCTTACTTTTTGCCCGTGAGTGTTCCGAGGAGATTTCTGCCGATGGCAGAGCCGATGTTGCCTCCGATGGTGCGGCCCTTTTTGCCGAGGACCGCTTCACCTATGGTCTTGCCTATCTCTCTGCCGATGGTACTTCCCGTGGATCTGATGACCTGCTTTGTGCCTGACTTGCCCAGATAATTATCTGCGATCTCCCCTATAGTTGATCTGCTTTCCTCTTCAGCTTTTGCTGCAGGTTTTACTTTCGGCTGCTGCACCGGCTGCTGAGCAGGTTCATAATCTATCATTATGCCTCCATCGTCCGCGGCCTGAGCTGAAGGCTCAGCTGCAGGTATACCGGAAGTGTTGCCGTATACCTGCCCGTCAGGCGCGGTATACGATCCGGCGCCCGGCGCCGCGGCCGCACCCGGTACACGTCCCGTGATGACCTCGTATGCAGATACGTTGTCCACCATCGTGAGGTACTTATTATTGAGCGGCGAATAATCCACCGCGTTTCTTCTCTCCTCTTCCGTAATAGCTCCCATGCGGCTTTCAGGCGGAAGTATAAATGCATACTCAGCCACCGAAGGAGCACCTTTCTCATCGAGCACCGAGACTACCGCCTCGCCCGTTCCGAGGTTCTGCATGAGCGTCTTGGTGTCGAACGCAGGATTCTCCCTGAAAGCATCTGCCGCCGCATTCAGCGCCTTCTGCTCAGCCGGAGTATACGCATGCAGTCCGTGCTCGATCTTGTTCCCGAGCTGCGACATCACTGCTCCCGGAATATCTCCCGGACTCTGTGTCACGAAGAATATCGAGACACCTTTCGATCTGATCAGCTTTACTACCTGCTCGATCTTCTCAAGCAGGACTTTCGACGCATTCTTAAAGAGCAGATGGGCCTCGTCGAAGAAGAACACCATTTTCGGTTTCTCCGGGTCTCCCACTTCAGGAAGCACTTCGAAAAGCTCGGACAGCAGATACAGCATGAACGCCGAATACAGTCTAGGCTTGTTTATCAGCGTCTCTGCATCCAGGATATTGATGATCCCTCTTCCGTCCGGTGCGGTCAGGAAGAGATCCCTGATATCTATCGCCGGCTCGCCGAAAAATATGTCTGCTCCTTCAGACTCGAGAGCGACTATAGCCCTTATGATCGCAGAAGCTGACTGCTGAGGGATAAGACCGTAATCCATCTTGAACTCGCTTGAATGATCTGCACAGTATTGCAGAGTGGCCTTCATATCCTTTGTATCAGTAAGGATCAGTCCGAGATCATCTGCGATCTTGAAAACGACCTGCATCAGCTCTGTCTGTGTATCATTGAGGTCGAGCACCTGACTTAAGAGCAATGGTCCCATCTCCGACACAGTAGTGCGCAGCGGTGTACCGTTCTGTGCATATATGTCGAATATCGATACCGGGAATCCCCGGTAGCTGAATGTATCCCTTATCTCAAAGCGGTCCAGTCTCTTCTGCATGCCTTCACTGTCAGTACCCGGCACCGCTATGCCTGCCATGTCTCCCTTTACATCTGACATGAACACAGGCACGCCTATCTGTGAAAAGCTCTCGGCAAGGACCTTTAGTGTAACGGACTTTCCCGTACCCGTCGCACCGCAGATAAATCCGTGTCTGTTGGCTTTATCAGGCCTCATGCATATCTTATCGCCGAGCGTTTCGCCATCGCCCTTTCTGGCGAAATAAATCATTCCGTTGTCTACCATTTCTGCCTCCTTTGAACGAGGTTCTTTCAGTAATTGTAAACATTATTATATCATGGCATATCGTGGCATGCACTTTAATTGCACCCGATATTGGTATATCATTATAGGGTATTTTCGGCCCTGAAGAGGGTCAATGATCATAAAATCAATACTACCGGAGTATAACAAATGACATTAAATGACAAATTGCACGGTTTCACCGTGACCAGTATCCGTGATATCAAGGAGATCGGAGGCAGGCTCGTTGAGATGGAGCACGACGTCACAGGTGCCAGACTGGTCTGGGCGGATAACGGCGATGAGAACAAGCTCTTCTCAGTCGGTTTCAAGACCCTCCCGGAGGACAGCACAGGCGTGTTCCACATACTTGAACACTCAGTTCTCTGCGGTTCGGAAAAATATCCTGTCAAGGAGCCGTTCGTTGAGCTTCTGAAGACCTCCATGAACACATTCCTCAATGCGATGACCTTCCCTGACAAAACAGTTTACCCGGTCTCGAGCCGCATAGAGCAGGACTACCTGAACCTGATGGGGGTCTACCTCGACAGTGTCTTCAATCCCAATGTCCTGAAAGATCCCAACATCTTCTATCAGGAGGGATGGCATATCGATACTGAAGGCGACGAGCCTGTATACAAGGGTGTCGTGTTCAATGAGATGAAAGGAGCAATGTCGGAAGTGGATTCAGTCGCTGATGAAACGATGACCGGCATGTTGTTCCCTGACAGCTGTTACGGCTTCAATTCGGGAGGAGATCCAAAGAACATTCCGGATCTGACATACGATGCATTTATCAAGCAGTACAAGAGGTATTATCACCCTTCAAATTCATATTTCTACCTCGATGGTGATATCCCTCTCGATGCAACCCTGGCAAAGATCGAGGAGTACCTATCCGGATTCGACCGTCTCGAAAGCGTACCTCAGCTCGTTGCTCAGGATCCGGTGAAGTCTGAGAAAGCTGTTGCTTTTGCTGCAAGCGGTGAAGACGACAAGCCGCTCATCTGCTTCGGAAAGATCATCGGCAACTGGAAGGACAGAGACAAAATGCTCGCTCTCAGCATAATCATGGAGCAGATCGCAGACTCCAACGAGTCGCCTCTTAAGCGTGCGGTCCTTTCCTCCGGACTTGCTGAGGATATGGAGATCTACGTTTCAGACGGAATAGCTCAGCCATACCTTATGATGCTGTTCCGCGGGATCAGGGATGGCGATAACGCAAAACCTGATGCATCATCACTTGAAAGCATCGCAGAACGTCTTATGACCATCGTAGAGGAAACCGTTAATAAGATAACTGCGGATGGCTTTTCAAAGAGAGACCTTGAAGCATCGGTCAATCAGACTGATTTCAGGTTCAGGCAGTATCCTGAACCTCAGGCTCTCTACAGGATGATCTCCGCATACTCGTCGTGGCTCTACGGAGGCGACCCTTCCATGTATCTCACCACAGATGCTTCGATCGCTTCCGTGCGTTCCATGATCGAAAACGGAGAAATGGAGGATATCGCAAGAGAGGTACTGGCTGACACATCCATGCTCTCCAGGCTCATCCTCATACCTGACAGCAGTTTTGCCGAAAAGGAAGCTGCCCGGGAAGCTGCCCGCGTCAAGGCTGAAGTCGATGCGCTGGATGGTCCGGGCAGAGAAAACCTTGAGGAACTCAACAGGAAGCTGGTCGAATGGCAGCAGAGCGAAGACAGCGAGGAAGCGCTTGCAACCATACCTCAGCTCAACATCGCGGATATCGACCCGATGCCTCAGCTGATCCCTACCGAGATAAAAGATGTTTGTGGAGCAAAGATCATGTTCCATCAGGTGCCGTCGAACGGCATCGTGCATATCAATGCATACTTCCCTATAACACAGCTGGCTCTGAACGAGCTTCCGGCAGCTGCGCTTATCACGGAGTTTTTCAGGGATCTCCCTACAGATAAATATGATGTATTCTCTCTCCAGAATGAGATCCGCATGTATATAGGCGGTATCTCGTTCGGGCTCGACATACTCGCAAAAGACAATGACTATGAAAACTGCACGCCTTGCATCAGAGTCAGAGCTTCAGTCCTCGAGGATAAGCTTTCAAATGCCGAAGAACTCATCACAGGCATACTGACAGGAACAAAGTTTGACGACAAGCAGATGATGCGCGAACTGATCACCCAGATCGATGAGGATTCCAAGAGGACAGCAATGGCAAACGGCCACCGTCTCGGTCTCTTCGAAGCCAGATCGCACTGGTCGGCCAGGGATGCAGCTGCTGAAGCCGTCAACGGTCTCAGTTTTATGCATTACATGCATGGTATGAGCTCTGCTTCGGATGATGAACTTGACGAGTTCACATCGTTCGCAGAGAAAGTAATCGAAAAGAGCATCTGCAGGCAGAACGCCATAATCGGCGTGACTGCAGACAGCTGCCCTGACCTTTCAGGATTCATGGAGCTGCTTCCGGACGGTGAAGCGATGCCGGAGACAGTCTGCTATGAGTCGTCACTGCCGCGCCGTATGGGCATCGAGATACCGGCTGCAGTATCGTTCGCCGTTACCTCATATGACCTGAAGCGTGACGGCCACACAATGAGCGGAAACTACCAGGTGGCCGCAAACATCATATCGCTCTCCCATCTATGGAACAGCATCAGAGTACAGGGCGGAGCATACGGAGCTTCAATGTCTGCAGGCAGAACAGGCAGTCTTTTCTGTCACACGTACAGAGATCCGAGCCCCGGCCGCTCACTTGATGTATTCAAGACGATACCGGACTTTCTTACCGGATTCGCGGCTGATGATAATCTGGATATAGACGGTTTCATAATATCGACTATCGCTTCTACGGAACCTCTGCTCTCACCTGCAGCAAAAGGCAGGTCCGCAGATGACTTCTGCCTGTCCGGCTTTACCGATGAGGACAGGATCAGGATCCGCAGAGAAATCCTCAATACAAAAGCCGGCGATCTTGCCGGCCTGAGCGATGTTCTTAAGGATATGGCAGAAAACGGAACTGTCTGTGTTGTAGGGCCAAAGGCAGCGCTTGAAGCCTGTGAGGATCTGGAAATATACGCATTATAAAAAAGGGCTCCGGCCCTTTTTTTCTACAGATTATCTGCTTTGTATATCTGAGTGTATGTGCCGTCTTCGTTGCAGATGACCATCTGTTCCATCTCATCGTGAGCAGGGTCAAAAAGCGGCTCCGGTGCCCTGTACTTTACACAGGTACCGCAGCTGCTGCTGAGACTTCTTGGCACGGGCATGGTGCGTGCCTCAAGCCCCCTGGACTTGCAGAGACGCTCAAACCTTATCGAGCCGAAATGCATAAAAAAAGTAGCGATATAAGTTTTCATACATACATTCCATCTTAAGAATCTTAACTACAGGGACAATTATAGCATAAAGCGGGGGATCGCTCCCCCGCTTTATAATGCGTTTTTATCTGGAGATCTTGAGCAGATACTCTCCGCCCATGTCTTCAACCTCAACATTGTAACCCTGGCTCCTGGCAAAACGTGTAACGTTTTCGAGTGGGGCCTGAGCGTCTACCATGACTTCATAGTAGTCATCCTTGCTCTTCATTGCCTTCTGAGTCATGATCACAGGCATCGGGCAGGACAGTCCTCTTGCATCTACCATATTGTACCTCCCGTCTTTGTTACGCCGCTTCCTTTGCAGGTGCTTTCTCTTTAACGTACGTATTGACTACGCCGATAAGAGCAACAACAACGATGCCGATGATAACAGCGATCTTTCCTGCAGGTGTAGGACCTTCGCCGCTGGAAGCAAGTCCGAAGTTGTGGCAGAATGCAGCGCCTACCATGAGGCCGAGAACTGTAACTGCGCTGTCAGCATTTCCTTCTCCGGACATAACGAGCTGTCTGAGCGGGCATCCGCCGAGGAGCACGCAGGCAAATCCGACAAGGAGCATGCCGAGGCAGTTCCAGAGTCCGTCAGTATGTGCGATCGGCTGTTCAGTAAATCCGAGTTTGAATCCGCCGAGTGCAAGATTAGTAACCAGTGCAGCAACAAGAATAGCGATGAAACCCCAAAGAAGTCTTGTCTCTTTGAAGAGAACGAGGTCTCTCATTCCGCCGACCATGCACAGTCTTGTTCTCTGAGCAAGAACACCTACAACGAGTCCTGCAGCGAGTGACAGAATGACTGCTGCGTGCATCGATCCAGGTCCTTCTTCCGAGAAAGCGATGAATGCAGGTCTTGCGATAAGGAGAACAAAGATCACTACCTCAAGGATAGGCATCCAGTAACCCTCACCTGCAGTCAGGCTGTAAGTCCTCTTGAGCGAGTATCCGTTCTTGAGGAAGAAGATACCGCAGAAGATTCCGATCACGAATCCTACGAGACCGAGGAGAGCATTCAGATCTCCGCCTGCAAGTCTCAGGATCATTCTGAACGGGCAGCCGAGGAACATGAGACATCCTACCATTGCGAAGAATCCGAGAACGAATCTTGTCATAGGAGCACTTCCGCCCTTTGAGCCGAATTCCTTCTTTGCGAATGCCGCAACGAATGCGCCGATCACGATTCCGATGATCTCAGGTCTGATATACTGTACCGGAGGTGCCTTGTGAAGTCCGAGGCCGCCGGCTGTGTCACGTAGGAAGCATGCAATGCAGAATCCCATGTTCTTTGGGTTTCCGAGGAAAGCAAGTCCTGCTGCGATGACACCTATCACGAGACCCGCGATGATGATCATCAACTTGTCATTTTTCTTTTCCATATCGATCCTCCATATAATCCATATTAGAAAAATCCCAAAAAATACCATATGAGGTGTAAAACACCTCATATCAGTTTATCGCCGCATTTAATTATTAACCAATTGTCTTAATTGATTACCGTTTTTGGCAGTATAGTTTTTCTCAATAATTGTTAACAGTTTTTGCAAGCAGCCCCTGTATAATACTCAATGCTTTGGCTTATATCCCCTTGTAGTTTCAGACGCAGCGTTTTTCCGCTTTCCTGCCTGCTTGTTATCGTAAGAAAATTCAAGGGCAGGATCTGTCTTTACTCTTCCGCCTCCGGATAGAACAGCTGCAAACAGGAACAGCAGTGTCGCGCTGAGCAGTATGCCTCCGATGATATCTGTGAACCAGTGCACTCCGCACCACAGTCTTCCGCCGACAGTTACCAGAGTAGTCAGGAAGCACAGAACTCTTACGAAAGCTCCGAAAAGGTTGCCGAAATACTTGTCGGAAACCATCATCACAGCGATCATGACTGTCATTATCAGCATAGTGTGAGATGACGGGAACGATGCTTCAGGCGCTGTCTCGCCCGGCATGATGATCGGCCGGTAATTTATTATGAATTTTTCAAAGAATACATAGCATCCTATCACGGCTATGAACAGCCCGCCGAGTGCCCAGATCTCCCTGTCGACTTTCAGCAGGCTCCTGCGCTTTATCAGCTGAACGAATCCTGCGAGTGCGAACATTCCGCATACTGCTATGGCTCCGTATCCAATATAATCCGTTATCTCATACCAAAGCATGTTGACACCGGTAAGATTGTGTACCAACTGGTTTAGATGTGAAAAACCGACCTCAGTCCCTGCAGGTCCTATCGCTGCAACATCATATATCCTGAGCAGCACTATAAGTCCCGCAAACAATGCTCCCGTAATGACAGCTCCTACGACTTTTTTCATTTGAACGCCTTATTCCTTTCCAAGGTATTATTTGCTTACGCTGATTGGTGTTGACGGTCTTGCGATGCCTGCCTTGTTGAGCGCGGCAGGTATCTCCTTCATGAGCACGCCAAACTCATTCCAGTAATCTGAAGTCCTGGTCCAGACTCTTACGGTGTATGTAAGGCCGCCCGGTACACCTGCAGTTATCAGCACCTGCGGAGCCGGATTGTCGAGTGCCCATTCCGACTTTTCGACGACATCAGACAATATCTTAAGGACCTTATCTGAGTCCTCAGAGCCCGCGATATCGAAGTTGAGGTCTACCCTTCTCAGTTCCTCTACTGTTGCGTTGCAGATCGTGGAATTCATCAGATTGCCGTTAGGAATGGATATCCTGCGGTTATCGAGCGTCGTAAGAACGGTATACACAAGAGATATGCTCCTTACTACTCCCTCTTCTCCTCCTGCAACGATGTAATCGCCCACACTGAACGGACGGAATATGAGGAGCATGATGCCTCCTGCTATGTTGCTGAGCGCTCCCTGCAGCGCAAGACCTATGGCTACTCCCACAGAGGCGATCGCCGCGATCACCGAGGACATCGGAACACCGAGAAGTGCGATTATCGATACAGCGAGCACCACATAAAGAGCGGCCTTCACAAACGTCGTGATGTATCCGGCTGCTGTTGTATCTATGGACTTCATGGATTTCATTTTCCCGAGAGCCTTGATCAGCTTCCTGATAATAAAGCTGCCCACGATATAGATGACTATCGCCAGGACGATCTTCAATCCTATGTCCATTGCGCCGTCGCTGATCTTATCAACGAGTTTTTGCAGATTATTGATACTTGCTTCCATTTTTCTCCCTTTCTCTTAATACAATTGTCCCTTAACTGTTATATAATATCACTCCGCGCATGCCGTGTCCATTGAGCCGGATGCCTCAGCTTAACGCATCTGCATGAATTGCCATATACCTGCCTGCAATGGTACAATACATGCACAGAGCGAAATGATCGCAAACGAACGGAGAGTATAATGAAAAGAGTAATCACATACGGAACATACGACCTGCTGCATTACGGTCACATCAACCTGCTTAAAAGAGCCAAGGCTCTCGGCGACTATCTTATAGTTGCGATCTCAACTGATGAATTCAACTGGAATTCCAAGCAGAAGAAATGCTACTTCTCATATGAGCAGCGCAAGGCCCTCGTCGAAGCTGTCAGATACGTCGATCTCGTGATCCCGGAAGAAAGCTGGGAACAGAAGAAAAGCGATATGCACGAATATCACATCGACACGTTCGTTATAGGTGACGACTGGAAAGGCAAGTTCGACTTCCTCAGGGAAGAAGGCGTTGAAGTAGTTTACCTGCCGCGCACACCTGAGATCAGCAGCAGTCAGATAAAGAAGGATCTCTACGATGCAAATGCTGTAGACGGAGAGTCCAAGACAAAACATGATGAGATAGATACAAATCCTCAGAAATAGAGCAAAACAAATCCGCCGGCGTTAATTTGCCGGCGGTTCTTTTATTTTCTAATTCTTCCTAAAAGGAAATGATCTCCTGATTCAGATCGTCTACTGTGATGTTTACATTGTGGTAGCGCTCTCTCTTCTCCGTGATCTTTCCGAAGTTGATAGCTTCCTGCGGGCAGTACTGCACACATGCGCAGCACGAGATGCACTTATCGCTGAATACGACTGCATCGCCGACATACCTGATGTTACCCATCGGGCAGACTTTGGCGCATGTTCCGCACTTTACGCATTTGTCATTGGCTTTGAGTGTGAATCCCTTTTTGCGGGCGATCTGCGGCCAGAGAGCATGCTCGGCTGAATTTGCGTAAGCCTTAGGAACACCCCTCTTGGTCTTCATGCCGTTCTTTATGTCATTAGCGAACTTTGCAGCAAAGTGTTCTGATCTTGCCTGAGCCTCAACAGCACCCATCTTAGGTATCATGAGATCATGCGGGAAGAGCCATATGCATGTGCACTGATGTGTTACTGCAGCCCAGTAGTCGAGCGGAATGATCTCGTTCAGCTTTCTGAGGCCTTCACCCTTGTAAGACGCACTCTGATTGATCGCAAACGTGTATGCATCAGGACTGACCTTGATATCATGCAGGTATCTTTCAACATGTCCCGGGAGTCCGCCGCCGTAGCAAGGGAATATGAAGCCTACTCTCTTCGCCTCTCTGACGTCTGTAACAACAGGATACTTGCGCATCATAATGATGTCTGTATCACCAAGACTCTTTGCGATGTTTTTTGCCATGTCGAGGCAGTTGCCCGTGCCCGAATAGCAGAAAATTACGTTTTCTTTCATCTCTTTTCTCCTTTATTGCAGCGGCTCATTGCCGGTACTTCATAAACTATGATCTACAACATAATTATACAACATATAAGATTGGTAAAAAAGATTTTTGGAAACCAAAGGTGCGTCATTAGTTTCGGATTGTGACACAGAGTTTACAAACAGTTTGCCTCCGATTATACTTTGACTGTAATCAGACTTAAGTCATATTCATCGGAGAATCAATAATGGCAAAGAATAAATCCAGAAGCAGCGCTTCCGCTAAGGCAAAACCTAATAACGCGCCATATAACGGCGAAATGAAAAATGCCGGTTCTTCCGGGAGTTCCGGGAAGTCTCAGGCAAAGCCTAAAGAAGTGCTTTATCAGGTAAAGACCAAGCGGGACAGCGGAGTCCTCAAGGCATACATAACATTTACTTACAGGATGATGCATCCCGGTGTGTCTGCACGCCTTGTGCTTTACGGACTGATCGTTGCTCTTCCGGGCATCTTCTTTTTCAGGGACCTGTACTGGAAGATTTTCTTCACCTGTATCGGTGTTCTTATGATACTGCTCGGACTGTTCCGTCAGTATATATCTCTCTGGCTTACAAAGAGGAACGATCCTGATTATAAAAGCGGCGCCGAGTTCACGTATAACTTCACCGTCAATGATGCTGACTTTCTGAAAAACGGAGATCGCTTTTCAGGTATCGGCAAGTACAAGGACATCACAGGTTTCTATCATGATGATTCGTATCTGTACATGGGAATGAAAAACAAGGAGATCATCGTCATTCCAAAGGATGCGTTCACCATAGGTGATTCCGATTCGTTCGAAGAGTTCATTTATAAGAAAAGCAAAAAGACATGCCACTGGCTGCCTGACAACTTCCGCGATGCAATGAAGCAAAGGCGGGCACAGCGTGCGGTATCATCCGGTGACATGATCAAAAAATAAAAACACATCCCCGCGTCAAACGCCAATGTCATTAAGTTAAGATGACCAACAAATACTCTCGCATCATAAAACGATGCGGGGGTATTTTTTTCGCACTAATTACTCGCCTTCAAATCCGCCCCCATATAACCCATCCTC
>JAFRJV010000034.1 GCA_017432075.1 Mogibacterium sp.
ACATATGAAGTGACACAGGCAGACGTCGATGCAGGCGAGATCGTGAACGTCGTCAAAGCTAATGCTACGGCTGTAAGAGGAGATGATCCTGCAGAAGTCGAAGCGACAGCAACAGTAGAAGCAGAAGATGCAGAAGCTAAGCTGAGCATCACCAAGGAAGCAGAACCTACAGAAGGCGTAGCAGTAGGCGACACAGTCGCATACACAGTCGTCGTGAAGAACGAAGGCAATGTAAGCGTCAGGGACGGTAAGCTGGCCGATGACCATGCAAACCTGGCTGATAAGACATTCACACTTGCACCTGATGAAACTGCAGAGTTCACATACACATATGAAGTAACTCAGGCAGACATCGATGCAGGCGAGATCATTAACGTAGTCAAGGCTAATGCAACGGCTGAAAGAGGAGATGATCCGGCAGAAGTCTCTGCAACAGCAACAGTAACAACAGAGGAAGCAGAAGCTAAGCTGAGCATCACGAAAGAAGCAGAACCTACAAAAGACGTAGGAGTAGGCGACACGATCAACTACACAGTCGTTGTCAAGAATGTCGGCAACGTCAGTGTCAAGGACGGAAAGCTGTCTGATGACCATGCAGATCTGTCTGACAAGACATTCGCACTCGCACCTGACGAAGAAGCGACCTTCACATACACATATGAAGTGACTCAGGATGATGTCGATGCAGGCAAGATAGTTAATACCGTTACGGCAAATGCAACAGCTGAAAGGGGTGACAACCCTGCAGCAGTTGAGGCAACAGCAACAGTAACAGCAGAAGCAGCAGCATCTGAGTTGAGCGTTACAAAGACAGCCAGCCCGAAATCTGGTGTAGCAGTTGGCGATGAGATAACTTACACTGTAGTCGTCAAGAACGAAGGTAATGTAAGTGTCAAGGATGGAAAGCTGGTCGATGACCATGCAGATCTGGCTGACAAGACATTCGCACTCAAACCTGATGAAACTGCAGAGTTCACTTATACATATAAAGTGACACAGGCGGATATTGACGCAGGAAAGATCGTTAACGTAGTAAAGGCAAATGCAACAGCAGCAAGAGGTGACAACCCTGCGGAGGTAACGGCGACAGCAACAGTCACTGCAGAGGATGCAGAGACAGAACTGAGCATAACCAAGACAGCTAATCCAACAGCTGGCGTTGGTGTTGGTGACACCGTCACATATACCGTAGTTGTAAAGAATGAGGGCAATGTAGGTGTCAAAGATGGTAAGCTGGTCGATGACCATGCGGATCTGTCAGACAAGACATTCGCACTTGCACCTGGAAAGACGGCAGAATTCACTTACACTTATGAAGTGACACAGGCAGACGTTGATGCAGGAAAGATCGTCAATGTCGTCAAGGCGAACGCAACGGCTGAGAGAGGCGAAAATCCTGAGGAGGTATCAGCAACAGCAACTGTAACTGCAGAAGCAGCAGAAGCTAAGCTGAGCGTCACAAAGACTGCTGATCCAAAAGAAGGCGTATCAGTTGGAGATGATATTACTTACAAGGTAGTTGTAACCAATACTGGTAATGTAAGCGTCAAGGCTGGCACTCTTTCAGATGATCATGCAGATTTGGCTGGTAAGACATTCGCGCTCGCACCTGGAAAGACTGCAGAGTTCACTTATACATACAAAGTGAAGCAGGAGGACGTCGATGCAGGTTCAATCGTGAACGTAGTCAAGGCTAATGCAACTGCTGAGAGAGGTGACGATCCGGCTGAAGCTTCAGCTACTGCAACAGTTACAACAGAAGCAGCAGAAGCTAAGTTGAGCGTAAGTAAGACAGCTAAACCTACAGAAGGAGTAGCAGTCGGCGATGAGATAACTTACACCGTCGTTGTCAAGAACGAAGGCAATGTAGGCGTCAAGGATGGAGCATTGGTCGATGATCATGCAGATCTGTCAGACGAGACATTTGCACTCGCACCTAACGAAACTGCACAGTTCACCTACACATATGAAGTGACACAGGCTGATGTTGATGCAGGCTCGATCGTGAACGTCGTCAAGGCCAATGCAACAGCAGTTCGCGGCGACGATCCGGAAGAAGCAGAAGCAACAGCAACAGTAACAACTGAAGCAGCAGCTGCTAAGTTGAGCATCAAGAAGACTGCAGACAAGCAGGGCGTAAAGGCTGGAGAGACAGTGACATACACTGTCGTAGTTAAGAACGAGGGCAACGTAAGTGTAAAGGCCGGAAAGCTCGAGGACGACCATGCAGATCTGTCTGATAAGACATTTGCACTCGCACCTGGAGAAGAAACAACATTTACATACACTTACGTAGTTAAGCAGTCAGATATCGACGCAGGTGAGTTCACTAACACAGTCATAGCAAATGCAACAGCTGAGAGAGGTGAAGACCCTAAAGAGGTAACTGCAACTTCGACTGTAACTGCAGAAGGTGCAGGAGCTGCTATCAGCATCAGCAAGACTGCAGATCCTACAAAGGATGTTGAAGTAGGCAGTAAGATCAACTACACGGTAGTAGTTACTAACACTGGTAACGTAGGCGTCAAGGAAGGTAAGCTGGCCGATGACCATGCAGACCTGAGCAAAGAATCATTCGAACTCGCACCAGGCGAATCGAAGACTTTCAATTACACCTATGAGGTAGTTCAGGCAGACATAGATGCCGGTGAGATCGTCAATAAGGTTGCTGCAAATGCAAAGGCGGTCAGAGGCACAGATCCTAAGGAAGTTACTGCAACAGCAACAGTAACAGCAAAGGCTGCAGAGTCCAGACTGAGTATCACAAAGAAGGCCGACACCGGACTGATAGATGCCCTGATGGGTGTAGGCCTTGGTGACACAATTACGTATACTGTTGTCGTTAAGAACGAGGGTAACGTAAGTGTCAAGGAAGGCACCCTTGCAGATGATCACGTAGATCTTACGGGCAAGACATTCGCACTTGCACCTGGAGAAGAGGCAACATTCACTTATACATATGAAGTGACACAGGCAGATTTAGATGCAGGTCAGATAGTCAATGTAGTTAAGGCCAATGCAACGGCTGAAAGAGGTGCAAATCCGAAGGAAGTCGAAGCAACAGCAACAGTAAAAACTGAAGCAGCAAATGCTAAGCTGAGCATAACAAAGGCAGCTAATCCTGCATCCGGCGTTGCAGTTGGTGATACTGTCACATACACAGTAGTCGTTACAAACAGCGGCAACGTAAGCGTAAATGCAGGCAGACTTGCAGATGACCATGCTGACTTAACCGACAAGACATTTGCACTTGCGCCTGGAGAAGAAGCAACATTCACTTATACATATGAAGTGACACAGGCAGATGTTGATGCCGGCTCAATAGTCAACGTAGTAAAGGCTAATGCTACAGCAGCACGCGGTGAGAACCCTAAGGAAGTCAGTGCGACTGCAACAGTAACTGCAGAAACGGCTAAGGCTAAGCTGAACATTACCAAGACTGCTAAACCGACATCCGGCGTTGCAGTTGGTGATGAAATCACTTATACCGTAGTTGTAACCAACAGCGGTAATGTAAGCGTTAACACAGGCAAGTTGGTAGATGACCATACAGATCTTTCTGCTAAGACGTTCGCACTTGCACCTGGAGAATCTGAGACATTCACATACATTTATGAAGTAACTCAGGCAGATATCGATGCTGGTTCGATCGTCAACGTAGTAAAAGCCAACGCTAAAGCAGCAAGAGGTGAAAACCCGGCTGAAGTTGAGGCTAGAGCAACAGTAACTACTGAAGCTGCAGCAGCTGAACTGAGCGTTACTAAGGCTGCTAAGCCGACAAGCAATGTAAAAGCTGGCGATACAGTTACTTACACAGTAGTTGTAACCAACAGCGGTAATGTAAGTGTCAAGGATGGAACTCTTGCAGACGATCATGCAGATCTGTCAAAGGAGACCTTCGCACTCGCACCAAGTGAGTCAAAGACATTCACTTACACATACAAAGTGACTCAGGCAGACGTAGATGCCGGATCATTCACCAATACAGTTAAGGCGAATGCTACAGCTGAGAGAGGCGAAGATCCTGCAGAAGTAAGTGCAACAGCAACAGTAACTGCAGAAGCTGCAGCAGCTGAACTGAGCATTACTAAGACTGCTAAGCCGACAAGCAATGTAAAAGCTGGCGATACAATTACTTACACAGTAGTTGTAACCAACAGCGGTAACGTAAGTGTCAAGAACGGAACCCTTGCAGACGATCACGCAGATCTGTCAAAGGAGACTTTCGCACTCGCACCAAGTGAGTCAAAGACATTCACTTACACATACAAAGTGACACAGGCAGACATTGATGCAGGTCAGATCGTCAATGTAGTCAAAGCAAATGCTGAGGCTGAGAGAGGACCAAAACCTGCAGAGGTATCTGCAACCGCAACGGTTACAGCAGAAAAAGCTGATCCTGCACTGACTGTCACAAAGACAGCAAGCAAGACAAACGGACTGAAGGCAAACGACAAGGTTACTTACACCGTAGTCGTAACCAACAGCGGCAACGTAACAGTCAAGGATATTGCACTTGAGGATACTCTTGTAAATCTGACTGAAAATGCGTTCACACTTGCACCTGCAGGAACAAAGACGATCACCTACGAATACACAGTCACACAGGCAGATGTAGACGCAGGCAAGATCGACAACACAGTAACAGCAACAGGTAAGGATCCTAAGAACAAAGACGTAACAGGAACAGCAAATGCTACGGTTATTGCTGAAAATGCGGCAGCTGAGCTGAGCATCACAAAGTCCGCTAATACAACAGATAATGTCAAGGTTGGCGATACAATTACATACACAGTAGTTGTAACCAACACAGGCAATGTATCTGTCAAGGATGGCAAGCTTGCAGATGACCATGCTGATCTGTCAGCAGAAACTTTCGATCTCACACCTGGAGCATCAAAGACATTAACTTATACTTACAAGGTAGTTCAGGGAGATATCGATGAAGGTAAGTTCACCAACACTGTAACAGCAAATGCTACAGCAGTAAGAGGTGAAGACCCTGAAGAGGCAGAGGCTCAGTCTACAGTAAATGCTGAGAGTGCAAATTCATCGATGAGCATCACTAAGACTGCAAATCCAACTAAGGATGTTGCAGTAGGAGATGAGGTTACTTACACAGTAGTCGTTAAGAATACGGGTAATGTAACTGTCAAGGAAGGAAAGCTCACAGATGACCATGCTGATCTTTCAGCAGAGACATTCGAGCTCGCACCTAATGCAAGCAAGACGTTCACCTATAAGTACGTAGTAACTCAGGCGGATGTTGACGCAGGACAAATCGTCAACAATGTCAAGGCAAGTGCAAAGGCAGCCAGAGGCGAAGGCCCTAAGCCGGTTGAAACTACATCTGTAGTTAAGACTGTAGAGAAGCAAGCAAGTCTTAATACAGTCAAGACAACCACTTCAAAGCCGGCTAATGGTAAGACATACGCACTTGGCGAAACGATCAATTACAAGATTACAGTCACAAATAACGGAAATGTAACGATCAGCGGTGTTAAGGTAACTGATGCCCTGACCGGAGATGAGTGGGATGCAGGAACAATGGCTCCTAATGATAAGAAGGAGTACACAGCAACCCATACTGTAACAGAAGCAGACATCATCAAGGGTTCAGTTGCGAACGTAGCTGTGGCAAAGGGATCAGATCCACAGGGTGAGCCAACTGAAGGACCGGGAACAAAAGAAGACCCGACAGATCCGCTCGACACAACTCTGACAGTGAACAAGGCGATCTCAAACGAGCCAGCAGACGGAAAGGCTTACAAGCTTGGCGAGACGATCGAGTACACTATCACAGTTACAAACAATGGTAATGTGACTTACACGAACGTAAAGGTCAACGACGAGAACACCGGATTCAGCACAAAGATTGTCAGCCTGGCGCCTGGCGCAACAGAGACATTTACTACAAGCCACGTTGTTGATGAGGCAGACATTAAGGCGGGAAGCTACACCAACACAGTTACTGCAAAGGGAGACCCGGTCAAGGACGAGGTACCTGAAGGTGAAGACACAGTCACAACAGGTGACAAGGATGATCCGGATGGACCGAACCCACCGATCGAAGACCTCGACACGACTCTGACAGTGAACAAGAAGATCGCGAGCCAGCCTGCAGACGGAAAAGCATACAAGCTTGGCGAGAAGATCGAGTACACTATCACAGTTACAAACGATGGTAATGTGACTTACACGAACGTAAAGGTCAACGACGAGAGCACCGGCTTCAGCACAAAGATTGACAGCCTGGCACCTGGCGCAACTGAGACCTTCACAACAAGCCACGTCGTTAATGAGGATGATATCCTTGCAGGAAGCTACACCAACACAGTTACTGCAAAGGCAGATCCGGTCAACGGTGAGACGCCTGAAGGTGAAGACACAGTCACAACAGGTGACAAGGATGATCCGGATGGGCCGAACCCACCGATCGAAGACCTCGACACGACTCTGACAGTGAACAAGAAGATCACGAGCCAGCCTGCAGACGGAAAAGCATACAAGCTTGGCGAGAAGATCGAGTACACTATCACAGTTACAAACGATGGTAATGTGACTTATAAGAACGTGGTAGTCAATGACGAGAGCACCGGCCTCAGCAAGACAATTGACAGCCTGGCACCTGGAAAGACAGAGACCTTCACAACGAGCCACGTCGTTAATGAGGAAGATATCCTTGCAGGAAGCTACACTAACACAGTTACTGCAAAGGCAGACCCGATCAAGGGTGAGACACCGGAAGGAGAAGATACTGTCACAACAGGTGACAAGGATGATCCGGATGGACCGAACCCACCGATCGAGCCTAAGAACGGACACCTCAGTCTGAAGAAAGAGACAACATCAAGAGCTGGCCGCTCTGACGGTAAGTATGTACTCGGAGAAACGATTGCATACAGGATCACAGCAACGAACGATGGAAACCTCACTCTGACAGATGTGAAGGTGGTTGATGAGCTCACTAACGAAGAGTGGACAGTAGCAAGTCTCGCCCCTGGAAAGACAGAGACCTTCACAACAAGGCATGTTGTAACTGAGGCAGATATCCTTGCAGGCGAAGTGCTTAACGTAGCAACAGCTACAGTTAAGAGCCCGGACGACGATAAGCCTAACCCACCTGTTGATCCTGGAGAAGATCCGGAACCGACAGAGGGATCAAAGCCTGGTATCAGTGTTACAAAGACAGCTAACAGAACCAGAGGCTTCAGACAGGGAGATACTGTAAGATACACTATTACAGTAAGAAATACCGGCAATCTGACTCTGACAGGCGTCAATGTTACAGACTCACTGGTCAAGTTCGCAGGCAACAAGGGTAAGAACATCACTCTTGCTCCTGGAGCATCTGCTAAGCTCACTTACAACTACACAGTAACAGCTGCTAACGTAAGAGCAGGCAGAGTAGTCAACACAGCTACAGCACAGGGTACAGCTCCTAACGGCGCAGCACCGACGGCAAACGACAGCGTAACAGTCAGAACACAGGCAACACCTGGCGGCGGCGGAAACCCTGCACCTGCCGGTTCTGCACCTGGCGGCCCTGGAATCACACCGGCAGCACCTGCTGATGGAGATGGCGCAGTAGTAGTACCTGATGAACCTGTACCTGAGGTTGAACCTGAAGTTGACATCGAGGAGCCTGAGACACCGCTCGCAGCTGGTGCATGGGCACTTGTCAACCTGATCTGCGCAGCAGTAACTGCACTCGGAGCAATCGTTGCACTCTTCCGCAAGAAAGAGGAAGACGATGAGGACGAGGATGAGCAGAACAAGCCAAAGACAGACGATGAAGACGAAGACGACAACAGAGGCAAGAAGATGCTTGCTTCCAAGATCGCCGGAGCAGTTGCAGGAGTAGCTGCACCGATCGTATTCATCCTGACTGAGGACATGAGCCTGCCGATGCAGATGTTCGATAAGTGGACACTCCTCATGGCAGTCATTCTGGCAGCGCAGGTAGTTGCAGCGATCTTCAACAAGAAGGCATCGGAACTCGATGACGACGAAGAGGAAGCTGAAGCAGCTAACTAAAATGGCAGAAGGTGAGCGATTTCGATTGAGAACTTAAACTCGCCTGAAAAGAAAACGAATAACGAGAGAATCGGATGTAAAAATCTGATTCTCTCGTTTTCATTTGAGGATTTTCTCCTGTTTTATCCGGCTGATTTCAGCATGGCGGGGGGAGTGCGTTTTGTTGCACTTTGTAGCGCAATTGTTGCGCTATTCATCATATTATAACCCAAGAATAAAGCGGGTTATAAACTCCAGGGAAGCCTTTATAAATAGTAAGTATGTACAAATGTGAACCGATAGAATATAATTCCGCAAAAGAGGGTAATATTTAGGGAAAGAGAGGGGTATATGGTCACTTTGGCAATAGATGATATGCTGTCTTCAGCGCAGCAGATCAGGGAAATGATGACCGGGATCGATCCGGACGGGACTCATCTGGCGGGTGACGATCCTAAGGAACTTCTTGGTATTGTAGAGGGAAACAAACCGGATATAGTCTGGCTCGATGTTGATATGCCGGGCATGAGCGGGTTCGAGATGGCAGCGAAAATCAAGCAGCTATCGCCTTTCACAAATATTGTGTTTGTGACAGGCTTTCCTGAATACGCAGTGGATGCTTTCGGAATGCATGTAAGCGGTTTTGTGCTGAAACCTGCGAACGAAGCAAAGCTGCGTGACGAGATCGACAACCTCAGACATCCGATTCAGAAGAAAGAGGGGGATCTGATCAAGGTGCAGTGCTTCGGCAATTTTGAGGTATTCAGAAACGGGAGAATCATCAAGTTCTCAAGAGCATTAAGCAAGGAGGCTTTTGCTTATCTGGTTGACCGTAGAGGCGCAGGGTGCACTGTAGGTGAGATCTGCTCTGTGCTGTGGGAGGACAGGCAGGCTGACAAAAAACTTAAGTCTCAGTGCAGAGTCATTATGGCTGCACTCAAGAAGGATCTGGACACAGTAGGCGCCGGAGACGTACTGGTCAAAAACTGGAACACCTGGGGCATCGATACGACAAAGATCAGCTGCGACTACTATGACTTCCTGAAGAGAGACAGCGGAGCCATCAATTCGTTCCGTGGGGAATACATGGCCCAGTACTCATGGGCAGAGATGACCATCGGCAACCTTTTCGATATAACTGACGCCGGCACGGGGGTATAGCGAAGACGGGAAAACATGGATGTTGCTAACAGGATCAGTGTCACTGCACTCAGGACGCTGACTTACACTATACTGATAAAAGCTGTCATCAGTGCGGTCACAATGATATGCACGATTGCAGAAATTTTTGTTTTGCACTCATCCGCAACGGATGTTACAGCTATAGGAATCGTATACCTGACGGCCCAGACTGTTGGATTCATCAACATCGCCGGATGTGTGATGTGCCTTGGCGGAATAGCTGCTCTCTCGGCTAAATTTGTATCTACACGTAAAATAATGGTGACCGTTCTCCTGATACAGTGCTTGGTGCTGGTCTTCGTGGCGGCAGGCCTGAGCTTTGTCACGGTTAATAATGGAGCAGCAACTACTGCTGCCCGGATAATAACGTTTGCTTCTGATGCTTTGAAAAGTTTGCTGACAGGAGCAGCGTTTTTGCTTTGCATGAAAGGCTTTGGCGAAGTTTTAAGAAATAATGGAGATGCGGGATCGGCTGAAGTATGTGAAAGATTAGGACGACTGTATTTATTCTGGAGCATTGCCGGCATCGTTCTGCATACACAGATACTGCCGAAAGAAAGCGGTTCTCTGCTGATTGCGCTGGCGGTATTGTTTCTTGTAGAGGCTATACTGGAGTTCCTGATATATCTTAAGGTTTCTGATGCGGCCTTTCGCATATGGAGAAAGCGTGCGTTTGATTATCAGATCAGAGGAGAAAACTGAATGCAGCCAATAGTAGCCGGAAATATCCTCTTTATTACAAGTGACGTTACGGCCAGCGTGTTTCTTGTCGTGCTGATAATTTCGATCACGTTTCAGAATGCAAGAACAGCGCTTTCACACCTGCTTTCTGCTGCGATATTTAGTCTGGCGGGCATACTTATACGTATTTCTGCGAGAGCGATGAATATGCTTCCGGAAACCTTTGAATGGAGATTCGGCGCGCAGGTGAACTCGGCCGCAATAGCGACTGCGCTAATGATCATTGCGTATGCTCTTATAACTCTCGGGATAACAGAATCCGTTACATACCTTATATATATTAATGAAGATAACAGCAAACGCGATCTTGGGGCCAGGTATCTGACATGTGCGTTATTTATAATAACCGGAGCGGTATTGTTTTGCATTGTGAAAAACCTCAAAGTCTTTTCGGTGCTTAACCTGGCGCAATTTGGCATTTACTGGATATACCTGTTTAAGAAATGGTCTGAGCAGACAAAGCGCGAGTACACCCGTGCGTCTACCTTTGCAACAGCCACCTTCGTACTGGCGCTGGCTTTTGATCAGGTAAGAATTACGGGGCTTGGTCTTTCGGTGATGATGATGACTTTGACCGAGCAGTATCATGATCACGTCAGGCGTGAACTGGCAGAGAATGAGGCCGCACTTGCAAAAAGCAGAGTGCAGCTTTTGGCGAACCAGATCTCTCCTCATTACATCTACAATTCTCTGCAGGGTATCAGAAGCCTTTGCGACAGCGACCCTGAAAAGGCAAAGGGCGCGATAGATTCGTTTTCTGCTTATCTGAGGGGCAATCTGGAGAGCATCACTGAAGAGGATATGATCCCGTTTGCCCGGGAGCTTGAGATAACCAAAGCATATCTGGAACTTGAGAAGCTTACAGGCCGCGGAAATTTCGAGGTCAGATACGAGCTGGAGACGACAGACTTTATGCTCCCTCCGCTTGTGCTTCAGCCTGTGGTGGAGAATGCGGTGAAGCATGGCGCATACAGAGCAGCTTCGGGTGTGACGGAGATCACCATTGCGACGCGGAAGCTCGGCGGATATATCTGCATAGAAGTGACGGACAGAACGGAAGGGCGAGACACCGCCGCTGCCGGTACAACATTTGCGGGTGCCGGTGAAGCCTCGCGCACAGGAGCTCCAGAAACCGCCAGAAACCGCGCAAAGAGAAAAAGCGTCGGTATGGGGAATGTGCGCACGCGCCTGGCTGTTCAGAGCGGCGGAACTATCAGGTTGGAAAGCACCGGATCAGGCACGAAAGTGATGATTATGCTGCCTGAGCCGCAAAATCTTAATAAATTGTAATAATTGCGGAAAATACTAGATATAGGAGCTAAAATCTATATATAGTTTACTTAATAATTGTTTATAAAGAAAAACACATCGCTCGCTGAAAATGTTTAAATAACGAGTCAATTTCAGTCCGCGACACATACATTTTGTTGCGCATATGTTGCGCGACTTTTTTTATTATATCTCTGTATATTGGCTGTCTATGCGCAGCTTTCAAATGCAACAAATTATTAACAATCAATTATTGCTTTACCCGCCCTATAGGGGAATATATGGAGGGGAATATGTTGAACAATCTAAAGAGAAGGGCGTTGACGCTGCTTCTGTCTCTGGCGATGATCATCACGTATATGCCGACCAGTATGATCGCATATGCTGTAGACGGAGATGATCAGGTACAGGTCGAGAAGCAGGTCGAAGCTGAGGCACCTGCAAAGGAGGAAGCAACTCCGAAAGCAGAAGCTGCCGAGGAAGCGGCTCCAAAGGCTGAACCTGCTGAGGAAGCAGCACCTGCAGAGGTGAAGTCTGAGGAAGCGAAATCCGAAGAAGCGGCAGCGCCTGAGGAGAAATCGTCTGAGGATGCGGCTAAACCTGCAGGCGAGGAACCAAAGGCGGATGCAAAAGCCGAAGCGGAGAAAGAAGACTCCAAGGCTGAAGACAAAAAGCCTGTCGAGTACACTGAAGAGCTTGATACGGTTGCTGTAAAGGTGACCGCACCGGGAGACGCTTTCAGTGAAAAGGTAAGTCTTGTTGTCAAACAGCTAGACAAAGTGAAGGATAAGAAAGAATTTAAGGAAGCCGAAGACGCTCTTGCTGAGAACAAGCAGACCTATGACGGGATCCTCGCTTTTGATATCCACTTCGAGAACAGCCAAGGCAAGGAAATCGAGCCGGATGGGGCTGTTTCTGTCGAAATGACAGCGAAGAAAACTGCGTTCAAAGGTGTAGATCCTGATGCAGTTAGCAATGTTCAGGTGACACATATCAGTGATGAGGCAACCGTCGTTGCTGACAATGCTGATAAAGCTGTCGATGGAACAGTAGACGTACAGGCTACAAAGAAGTCAGTCGAGAAGATTGACGTTGAGTTTGAAGTGGAAAGCTTCTCCACATACACCCTGACATGGGGTACTGATCAGAAGGCGACCATTAAATGGGGCTATATGAATACATCTAATCAGTTCGTGGAGCTGGAGGAAGGCTCAACTGTCACACTCGACACTACTCAGTCAACTGTCAGTCTGATCGATACTTTCAATGGATATAACTTCCTCAGCGTCGAGTATTGTGCACCTAATGTAAGCCAGGGGCAGGGTATCAGTGTTGAGGACTGCTTGTACAAAACTGCAAATGGATGGCAATATGATCCGAGACCAACTGAGCAGACTCCGAATCCGGAAAGGGCAAATGTTGCGAATGGCGCCACTATTTATGTGAAGTATTTCAAACCTGGATCTCCGAATCAGCATGGAGATACTAATCCTAATGTACCAAGCCCTACCACCACGAAGACAATCAAGGATAATAAAGATGGTACATACGATATAACGCTTAGGATAAAAGGCGCTGTTGTACCGGAAGACCATTCTCATTATGCAAATGTCCTGGTCGTTCTCGATTCCACAAGGAGCATGAACGGGGCTAAGTGGACCAATGCTAAAGCCGCAATGAAAGCGCTGATAGAAACGCTCAGCGAAGGGGCGAATGCACAGAATGCCGGAAAGATCGACTATTCGCTCGTTACTTTTGGACGCTCTGCAACTGTTGTACAGGACTGGACAAAAGATAACGTTGCTTTTAAAACAACCTGTGCAGACTTAAACATGGTGACCACTTCAGGTACTAACTGGGAAGCAGGAATGCGTGGAGCGCTTTATGGTGTGCTGAACACATATCCGGAAGGAGAAAGCGCAGCTTCGCACGATCCAACGTATGTGATCTTCCTTACAGATGGTGACCCGAACGTTTACTATAGCAGCGGAAATGAAACTAACTATACGAACACTGGAACGACAAATGGTTATAGCCAGAACGAAGACACATCAGCTGAACATTCAGCGGATGAAGCAAAGAAAATCGCTGCAAGCACATATCTTTACGGAATCTACTGCGGAGATTCAGGCACGACTCCATCAGGAGACTCCTATAATCGACTGGTAAAAGTTATTACAGGAGAAGGTCAGGGTGGACAGAAGACTATAGCTGCTAACGCTGATACGATCGAAAACGAATTCAAAGCAATCGCTCAAACAATAGTAGACCAAATGGGTGCGAGCGAAGTTTCTGCAGATGATGGTATAACCGAACTGTCAGGAATCAGTGCTAATGTTCCGGGCAAGGCAGGCGGATACACTTATCGCAGGTCGACCGATGGCGGAGAGACTTTCGCAGATTGGCCTGGTGCTCCGAGTGCTATCTATAATTCCGAAAACGGTGTTACCTGGGATTTGAGTGAAGTAGGGACAGTAGGAAAGGACGATGTATTCGAGATCACCTTTACTGTATGGCCAAGCCAGGAAGCGTTCGACATAATCGCAAACCTGAATAACGGCACAATGGATTGGGAGGATGACCTTACCGATGCTGAACGTGCGCAGATCAACCGCACCGGAAGTGAAGGGAATTACTCCTATTCATTGAAGTCAAATACACATTTAAATACGTCCTATACCTTTAATAACAATCGATACACAGATAATGTGACAAACTTCCCTAGTCAGAACATGGCGTTGGTATCAGATGAAATCAATGTCTTCAAGCATTGGGAAGACGATATTAACACGCGTAACCGTGCGGATTACGTAGAGTTCTATCTTCTGATTGATGGTGAGTATTATCAGAAAGATGGTACAACTGCCGCAACTACTGAGAATGCAGAACTGCTGACGACTTATAGAGCAGGACAGGTGCCATTGCCTGATGGAACAACAAAGACAGTACCAGCGGCAGATGCATGGAAAGCTTCTGAGTATATCGCACCTGGTCTTGCTACACTGTCAGGAACTACGGTTACAGCACTTGAAGATGGCCACTCCTTCAAATTGGAAGAAAAAGCCGGATATAAGTGGGAAGACGGAAAGAATACATATCAGGATTACTCCATGGAATTCGCTTCCCAGACAGTTCGCCCAATGGTGATATATGTCAATGGGGTCAGAACAGTCTATTACTTTGTTGAGGTTGATGCTGACCATCCTGCAGTAGGAACTACATACACGATTGTCAGCACAGATGGCTCAACAGGCACATATTATATTGATGACGTTAGTGCTACAATCACAGCCGAAAATAAAAAGACTCCGGAGCTGGATATTACTAAGATCATCGATGAAGAAAACTCAGTGACGGATCTTACACCAACACAGCTGGACAATGAAGAGTTCACTTATACTGTTACATTCACATTCCCTAAGGGAAGTGACCCTAGTGGTGTTGGTTACTGGCGCTATGAGCCTAGCGATAGCGATAGAGCATGGACTCTCGGTGAATATGATAGCCAGACCAATTATCAGCCGGATAACTATACGAATGGCGAGAAATTCTATGGCGAGAGCTCAACATCGATTTGGGGATCCGGAGATTCCACAGATACATCGCAAGGAACACTGAATAAGACAGTTGAAGTGAAGCTGAAGAGATCTGAGGTGCTTCGTTTCACGAACCTGCCGGTGGGCACTGAGTATAGGATAGTAGAAAGTGCTGCAAATGATAAAACACTGGCATCACAGGGATATACAGTGTCAAAAATCAATGCAGGATACACAGGTACTAGTGGTATTGTAGCCAATAGCGCTGCCACAGTCACTCCTGCTTCGGCAACGGTAAGCGGAAAAACAAGTGCAGCAGATACGCGTTACTATCATCAGTTCACAAATAAGCTTGTCGCAGTTGATGCTGAGCTGAAAGTCACCAAGGCTATGGACTATGACTGGGATAAGGGTGATGATAATTACGAATTCACGCTGACTGCAACAGGTGATGCTCCACTGCCTTATAAGAATGCTTCAGACGGCAACAAGGTCACAGTCAGCAGTGCAAGTGAACTGACAAAGACATTTGGCCTAATCAGATTTATCAAGGCTGGAACCTATACTTATACAATTACTGAGACGATTCCTGACCCGGTAAATCCTGCAATTGTTTATGGTGGCCCGGCAACAGTAACAGTCACAGTAAACAATGATCTGGAAGTAACCAATATCACTGCAACAGGAACTGAAGTTACTTCAAAATACACTCCAGCAGGTAATGACAAGGATGCCGTTGGTGAGGTTACTATCACGAACAAATGGGCGAAGACCAGCCTCAATGGTAAGAAAACCTGGAAAGATAACAATAATGAAGCCGGAAAGAGACCTCAGGAGATCGTAGTTAATCTGGTCGAGAAGGGATCAACAACTGTAATTGAGTCAGTTAAGGTTACTGCGGATGCGGATGGCAACTGGGTATACTCATTCAATAACATACCTAAGTATAAGCTTGTAAACGGGGAACTCGTTGCTATTGAGTATGCCGTCACAGAGAATGAGGTCACGGACTATGATACAGAGTATGTCGAGCCGGTGAAGAACGCAGATGGCACTTTCACAGCAGACATAATCAACACTAATGTAGTACTTGATACTAATACTCAAACATTCTTCAAGAAGACTGTAACAAAGGCTAATCCAACACTTGCTGCAACATTCAACTTCACACTGACAGAAGTTGCTGATGCAGATGGAACAGAAAAGGAAGGCGCAAGACCGGTTAACGGAAGCGTGACCTTTAACAAGGGTGAAGCTACAAGCAAAGCAGTTGACTTTGGCAAGATCGTATACTCCAAGGTCGGAACATATTACTACAAGATAGTAGAGGACGAAGAGAATCTTCCGGATGGATGGACTGTGACAGGTTCACCGGCAATCGTAACGGTTGTAGTTGAACTGAATGCAGAAAAGCAGCTTGAAGTAAAGAGCGTCACCGGCGGAGAAATCCAGAATGCTTATAATGCATCAGGTACAGCAAACATTCCTGTAACAAAGGAGCTTGTAGTACCGGGCGATCTGGAAGGACCGGAGGAATGGGAGTACACGTTCACAGTAGCAGCCAACGGTACAGCACCGACAGTTCAGCAGATGAGCAAGACTGTCGATCAGGACAATCCGACAGCGACATTCGGACCATTCACATTCACGGCACCT
>JAFRJV010000035.1 GCA_017432075.1 Mogibacterium sp.
AATAAGCCTTGAACGGACAAGCTCCGCCGCATATTCAAGCCAGTCCTGCTCGCATTGATGCCTTTGAGCGGAATCCATTTCTTCGTATGCCTCAGGAAAAGCCGATCCTATGGCATGAAGCCTTTCTGCACAATATTTCCTAGCTCCGTGCACATACATCCGGCCTAACATAAGCAGAGCCTCATCCTCGCAGTAAAGCAGCACATGGTCCTTGTTCATATCGTCAGGGTCTGTCAGAACTGTCCTTGCTATAAAAAGGTCATCCCCTTTAAGGGTATCGAACAGATTAAGAACAACTGTTCTTTTGACTAAACTCTGTGCGTGTGAATCCAGCGCATACTGATAATCTCTGCTTTTGATACGGCGCGCCGCCTCTGCACGCACGAAAGTCAAATCGGAAGCCAAACTGTCATTACATGCAAATTCATACAGAACAACATCATCACCGCACTTGTCAATCAAGGATTCAATCTCATCTCTGTCGGTCGGGTTTTTCTGTATTGCTTTGCGAAGGTCTTCCGATATTCGTTCAGCCTCGGACATATCCGCATAATCTGTTTGCCTGAGACTTATCGCTCTCGTTAATTTGTCTTTTGCGTCTGCAAGATCCTCGCCGTTAAAGCTGTTTTCAGCTATGGCATTTTCCAGCAGATCGACCTCCTCATTGAAAAGGCCGTACTTTCGAAGCAGATTTCCGATTTCCACATACAGCGGCAGAAACCCCGGCTCCTTTTTCACGGCGCCGTACAGGTTGATAAGCGACTGTCTATCGTTTATAAGCTCCTGCAGAGCGTCTTCACCGTCTTGCTTCCTCTTTTCATATCCGATTATATCAGCCAGCAAATCAGTCAATTCGGCAGACGCATAAGAGCCAAGCGGGATCTTATTCAACGCAATCGAATCAATGATTGGAGACGACTTCTGCAAAAAGCGTCTCATATAGTCCCTGTCTTCTTTATCATAAGGCGTAATGTTTACTATTTCAAAATCCATAATATCCTCTTCATTTAATTACGCAAGTATTCTTCGGCCGCATTTTTAAGCAGGCCTCATTGTGTGATGATAATCTGACAAAACTCCCGAATGCCCTCTGCTGTCATTACGGGAAAACCATCACAGCTGAAGGTACGATAACTGTATGCATCGCAATCGCTTGGAGAAAATCGGTATCCGTCACCAAACAGGTTCAGATGATTCGTTGATCTCCCTGTACAGTTTATTGATACTGACCTGAGCATGCTCGGATATGTGTTTGTTGATCATGCGGTCTCTGTCTTGCTCTTCATAGCCATGGTTGTTATCCTCTGCAGGCTGGAATATGTCAGTGTTTCATTCCATATGTAACGCGGCGTTTTAGTCTTCCCTCCGACTGCAATTGCGCATCGAATTAAAATAGCTTTTTCAAGAATAATGGTTATCTCAGTGTGCTGTATTTCACGGCACGTTTTTTTCTTGTCCCTATTGACCCCATCGCTTCAATTCGATTACTCTTCTCATAAAAACAGAGAAAGAACCTATTACGCCTACCAAGCCGGTTCTTTCTCCTTCTCGCACCAAACTCCCAGTAACAAGAGTCCGGTAACAAGATAATGTTAAGAAAGTACCAGCTAAATTTCAAGCTAAATCTTCAGGATTATTCTTCAGTCCAGTTATTTTCTGAATTCATTACCTCCTTCAGGCCCGAACTGGAGCGTTGTCCATCCTGTAACGCCGTTGGTCGCTGCAGAAGATATGGCCATTATGGGCGCAGTCTTACAGATTATGATCATGGCAAAGTCATAGACCTTCGCATAAAGGTTCCGAGAGTCATGTGCAGCTGCGGTCATACTCACGGAGCGATACCAGATCATATAGTCCCGTACAGATGGTATTCGCTTCCTTTCATCCTGCATATTCTGGATCTGTATTTCTCAGGTGCCATGACGATCGAGGCTATGTTTGAAGAGTTTGGCTTCTCTCATTCCACCCTCTATCGCTGGATATCTGTTTATGCAGAGCATAAGATCTGGTGGCTTGGTGCCGTAAAATCTGACCGGACTACTGCTATTGCCTTCTTAACGATCCTGTTCGGATATCCGGTCTTCTCTGATCTCACCCGGAGATTCTTCCTGAAGACACTCCGTTCATTCCTCCAGTCTCACGCAAACCCGGCGAACTGCGATCACCTGCCCCCGGGATGGCTCCCTGTACAGGGAGCTCCAACATGAGATGGTCATGTTTTCCCGCCTTTGGATGATCTATGCTCATCTCAAGGAGGTATTTACATATGAATAATCCAAATACAAGCAACTCTGATCTGGCTAAAGCCGTCCAGATCGCACAATTCAAGTTCGCTCTCATCGCTCCGGTAATCCAGGGTCTGTTCCCTGATGCCTCAAGAGCGGAATACTACCGCAGGGTGACTGAACAGCCGCTCACTCTTCCTGGTGGCACCTCGGTAGCATACAGCCCGAAGACCATCGAGAAGTGGGTATCTGTATACAACCGCGAAGGCTTCGATGGTCTGATGCCTAAAGAGCGCTCCGACAAGGGCTCTACCCGTGTACTTCCGGATACTGCGATCGAACGTATCTACAAGCTGAAAGAAGACTACCCAAGGCTCAATGCCACTCAGGTACATGCCAAACTCATACAGGAGGGCATCATACCGGCTACCGTCAGCGTCTGCGCCGTGCAGCGATTCATCAAGCGCAATGACCTCAAAGGCGCCCGCAATCTTAATCTTCGTGACCGCAAAGCCTTCGAAGAGGATGCTTTCGGCCGTATGTGGCAGGCGGATACCTGCTATTTCCCTCACATCACCGAGGACGGCAAGAGTCGCAGGGTCTACGCTGTCTGCATCATCGATGACCATTCAAGGATGATCGTTGGCGCAGAGCTCTTCTACAACGACAGTGCTGCCGGTTTCCAGAAGGTGCTGAAGGATGCAGTCTCTGCATACAACATCCCTTCAAAGCTCCTCGTGGACAATGGTGCGCCGTATTCAAATGAGCAGCTTTCTCTTATCTGTGGTTCTCTCGGCATCGCCCTGATCCATACTCGCGTAAGAGACGGAGCCAGTAAAGGGAAGCAGGAGAGATTTTGGAGGACGTGCAAGGAACAGCTCGTTTACGGTCTGGATATGTCCACCATCTCTTCTCTTGAGCAGTTCAACGAGATCTTCCATGACTATGTCCGCAGTTACAATCTGTCGATGCACTCGGGTATCCAGTGCACCCCATTCGATCGCTACAAAGCTACCGCTGATCAGGCGAAGCCGGTCAGGAGCCGCGAGTGGCTCGATGAGTGTTTTCTGAACCGCGTTTTTCGCAAGGTCAGAAGGGATTCCACCATCTCGATCGACAGTGTCTGTTATGATGTCCCGATGCAGTTCATTAGTATGAAGGTCGAAGTACGCTTTGTCCCAAGCGATATGTCTTCTGCGTTCATTCTTTATGAAGGAAGCCATTTTCCTATCCGCAAGACGAACCGCAATGAGAACGCCCGCACTAAACGCAACAATCCGCCGGCTTTTTCTTATGCCAGGGAAGGAGGTCCTGAAGCATGAATTCTGTCAACTCATTTTTCGGTCTTACCTGTAATCCGTTCTCGAAGCAGGGTGTCTCTGCCAAAGACTTTTTCCCTTCGAGAGACTTTCAGGAGATGCACGGTGCTCTTGATCAGGCTAAAGATGTACGCGGTATCGCCGTTTTTACTTCACCTCCGGGTGCCGGCAAGACCTTTGCTCTTAGGGTGTTCTCTCAGGAACTCAATCCGAATCTGTACAATATTGCGTATATATGTCTGTCCACTGTGAGTATCGCCGAGTTCTACAAGCAGTTCTGCGGCGTCTTGGGCATCCCGCCCAAGGGCGGCAAGCCCGGCATGTTCAAGGCGATACAGGAACAGATATGGTATCTGTACAAGGAGAAGCGTCAGCCGCTCATCCTCGTTGTTGATGAGGCTCAGTATCTGAACACTGCCATACTTAATGACCTCAAGATGCTGATGAACTACGATTACGATTCGCTCAACTGCTTCACACTGATCCTGTGTGGTGAATCGTATCTCAACAACACTCTCAGAAAGCCGGTGCATGAGGCTCTCAGGCAGCGCATAACGATCCACTATGAGTTCCAGGGGCTCTCTGATGAGGAAGTCCCCGCGTATGTACGTCACAAGATCCGCTATGCCGGAGGATCTGAACAGATCATCAACGAAGCTGCCATGTCTGCTCTCAACAGCATGTCACAGAACAATCCGCGCGTCATCGACAACATCATGTCCGATGCTCTTACCATCGCCATGCAGGCTGAGAAGCATACCATCGATGCCGATGTTATCCTTGCCGCTGTCAATCACCAGTCATTCGCATGAAAGGAGTCCGTTTATGAAAAATCTTAAGGCTTTAGAAAATGCTATATCTGAAAACCAGGCGATCTCTTATGAATATCCTATGATTCTGTTTGACTATGACGACCCCGATGATTCAAAAGTCATCTATCATCAGGCCAGGCTCAATCCCATTCAGTTTGATCACGAACCTTATGAGGCTGCTCTCACCGCCAGAGGGTATTACTACCACCTGATCTTCGGCAGCCAGACCAACGGCGGCTTTCTCTGTGTTCCCAATTGGTTTGTTGGCTGTGAGATCGCCGACCTTGACGACGTATCCTGGAACATGGATTCGTTGCTTGACTGCGATGCCAGAGTCCTTGAGTATGAAGACGCATCAGCAATTGCATGGGCTCTGAAGTCCGTTTCAGATTTAGTTAATTGAGCTTAATGCCGGGGACTCGTTCTCCGGCTTTGTTTATCTGTGCCGATGGCAATGTGCTGACACCCATGCTCAGAGTACGCCATTGATTATCTTACGGTACGATCAGGCAGGGCGCATCACCGAAATGAATTCGCAGTTCATGCCGCTCTCAATTCGCCACGCAACA
>JAFRJV010000036.1 GCA_017432075.1 Mogibacterium sp.
CGTAAGTATTGATGGCGAAGATAAAGATACGATCACAGAGCTGATAAGGACGACCTGTAAAAAATGGAGGGAATCAGTCAACGACAATCCGCAGGAAGTACCATATGTCATCGTTAACTTCCATACAGTGAATCAGGATGAGGACAGGAGTCTGTATGTCTATAGACAGGATGATCAGTACTATGTTGAGCAGCCATACAGAGGAAGATGGACTACCACTGAAGAATTGTTCGATTTGATCAATAGTTACGCTGAGAAAAACGCAGACCACAATAGTACCAAAGATATTACGGCGGACAATGTTACAGAGATCGAAGGTATCCTGAAGAGTGCGGGTCTCTCCAATTCAGATGTATTCGAAGAATGGGTGACAGATACATCGAACATCAATGAAAACACCGGAGAGAGCGGCTTTTCAGACGCGGACTGCCGTATGACTGTCATGCTACTTGCAGGCGATTCCATCAGCTATGACAGTGTAAATGATAAGTACGATGGCGACTATCTGATGTTTGACATAGACGCGATCGACAACAAGGAGGAGTACAGCATGCTCCGTGATAAGGAGAAACTCTTTACTACAATGTTCGGGGAGACTCCTTATTCAGGTGGCGGGTTTGCTGATGCGCTGCCTGACAACTGGAAGAAACATGGCATAGTTTTCAACAACGAAAAGTGTTCGATTATCAGCATCGTCTTTAAGACTTACGATAAGGATGAAGCATATGTAGGTCATACCGGTATCCTGATCGACTGTCAGGATATAGCTGACGCAGATACGAAGTATGTATTCATAGAAAAACTGGCTTTTGGAGATCCGTTCAAGGTGACAAAGCTCAATGATAAAGCAGATCTTATAGAGATGCTTTCAGAACGCTCAGATTACACAGTGGAAGAAGGCGAACCGGCACCTGCAGTTTATGAGAATGATAAACAGATCGGTGAGCTGAAAAGATAGGCGGCAGACAGTAACTATGAAGAGAAAACTGATCATAATAATCATCATAATACTACTTGTTATACTGGCGTTATTTATCGTTTGGCTGCCAACGTTTCTTATGACAGGAAACAGGCAAACTATAGAAGAAGCTTTTGCATGGCAGACGGATCACTATGATACTTCTTTCTATGAAGAACTTAAGAAGACTGATTACACTATGGAGACGAGCGACGGATATGTGATCCATGCAGAGCTGCTTGAGAATCCGGAGCCAACTGATGATTATGTCATCATCTCGCACGGCTACACGGATAACCGCATGGGCGCTCTGAAATACGTGCCGATGTATCTGAAACTCGGATTCAACTGCATAATATATGATCTCAGAGGTCATGGCGAAAACGAGGCGACATTCACAACATATGGCATCAGAGAGGGAGAGGATCTTGACTGTCTGATCAGGGATACGCGTGAAAGATACCCGAAACTCAAGGTGCTGGGTTTGCACGGAGAGTCACTTGGCGCAGCTACAACGATCACTTGTCTGAAGTACAAACCGGAAGTGGATTTCGCGGTCGCGGACTGCGGTTTCTCAGATATTGAAAGTGTGCTGAAAAACGGCTCGCCGGATATCTTAATAGACCTCGCAGATATCGGCAGCAGGATACGATACCATTACGCCATCAAGGACATGCGCCCGATAGACTCGCTTGATGAAAACACGATCCCGATCCTTTTCATACATGGTGCTGATGATGATCTGATCCTGCCAAAGAACTCTGAAGACATGTCAAATAGAACAAAGGGGATCAGCAAGTTATGTATCATCCCGGGAGCAGGGCACGCGATGTCGATTCTGACAGAGCCGGAAATGTATGCAGACACGGTGAAAACCTTTTTATCAGAACTTAGCAACTAGTTGTTGGAGGAGCGGAACATGGCAAAGTATATAACTACTGTACCCGGCAGTCTGGAACAGCTGAGGAAATATATATATCATAACGGACCTAATCTCGGCGCGACTTTATCTCTTGAAGAAGAGATATCCGGAACCGCAGATGGCGTTAAGTACTTGATAGGCACATATGAAAGATATGCTGTTCTGGGAGAAAACAGGGTGAGCCTCAATATAGTTCTTCTTGAGATCAGCGAAGGTGTCAGGGTCATTGCTACCTCATCCGGCGGCAGTCAGGCGATGTTCCTGAAGATCAATCACTGGAGTGAAGACAACTTCCTGAATGATTTTGTAAGCATTATTGAGACTTATATGAAAAAGGCAGGTAAGTGATAATGTGGAAAAGACTGATAAAATGGATCAAGTCATGCTTTGCGGGAGACGCTGCTGTCAGCAGCAAAAGCAAAGCTGAATTAGATATTAAGATGGCAGATCATAAGGCAAAGAACCGTGTCTGGAGAGGACCGCTGAATGGATAGAGATAACGAAAAGGTGCTCTACAACGTCCTGTTCCCGATCTGGTTGCTGGTATTCTTTCCGTCATACCTGTGGCTGATACTGATCCCGGCGAATTATATGATCGACAGGATCGTGCTGAGATGGAGCCTTGGTGATATGCCTGATAATGGCATGTTTTGCAGAAAGAATACATGGAAGATATGCCTTGCGGGGTTCCTGGGAGATTTTGTCGGAGCAATCGCACTGTTTTTCATTTCGGAGCTATTGCTCGGATTCGGCGATGATGGCGCAACATTTATTGAAAAGGCAGGCGATGGGATCATGTTCGATCCTTTCACAAATGTACTGTCTTTTCTGATCATAGCTGCCGGTATCGCGCTTTCTGCTGTCTGCATCTACAAGCTGGACAAAAGAATTCTTGGAAAGACTGAGCTGGAACCGGAGCAGGCTAAACGTGCGGCACTCAGGCTGACGCTCTTCACAGCTCCATATCTGTACCTGATACCAAGCCGCTGGTTTTACTGAAAAGGTGACTTTGGAATGGAAAAGAGCAAACCTGCATTGAGAATATCGATCATGATAATGGCACTTATGGTGCTATTTCCGGTGAATGCTTTCGCAGACTCATCATGGGTATGGATATCCGAGAAAAGACCCTTTGATATACTGCCGTGGGTCGCAATGGGAACGATCCTGATAGAATGGCTGAGCATCTGGCTCATACCCAGGACCGGTCATGCATTCAAAGTATTAGGGATAGTTATGGTGGCAAATGCAGCATCATTTCTTCTTCCGTATGCGTTTCTGGAGGCAGATCTTTCCTGGTATGGGACGTTCGAACACATTCTTGATTCCGGTCCGCATTATATTGTAAGCGGAGTGTTTCTGCTGCTTACATTGCTTGTAGAGATGCCGATTGTTTACAATGTGCTGAAAAGCAAAGTGCAGGATAAGAAGAAGCTGCAGCTGACGATCATAATATCGAACATGATAACAACAGCAGGCGTTGCTATAATCGAAAGATTAATAACGGAAGGCTATTGGTAAAAGAGAGCAGAAAGGGCGGCATGATGTCTGATTCAGGACTATTCAGTTTTATATTACTCATCATTATGGCAGTGATACTGGTACTGCTGATAGTATTTATCAGAACCTTCAGCAAGTACTACAAAGCCAAAACATCCCTAGAGAAGGACGCTATCAACAAAGGCTTCCTGGCATATATGGTAACCAACAGTGCCATCATAGGATGGCTCGTATACAACAGAACAAATCCGAAAAACAGA
>JAFRJV010000037.1 GCA_017432075.1 Mogibacterium sp.
GCTTCTCGCAGTACGTCTCGCAGCATACACAGGAGCAGTACACATTTGGATTCGTCCGCACTTCCTCGATATAATCTCTTTTCTTTCTCCTCAGTTTCATCCGTATAACACTTCCTCTTCATCGTCGATCATGTCCATGCAGCCATCATCGTAGCCATCTTCATAGCCTTTGTCATAGCCGCTCTGTTTGCCGATCTTGTAGCCCTGCAAGGTTCCTTCTACAGCGCCTTCCTCATATCCTCTCCGGTATGCGTTCTTGATTTCCTTGAGAGTCTCTTCATCGTCTTTGCCTATAAGTATTTCGAAAGGCGGAGTCGGCTTCCTCTTCAATGGTATTTCCATCTTCATTTCTTCTTCTCCTCTTCATTAAGCGCAGCCGCCAGCTTCTCGGCTTCCGATCTGTGCTCGTAATAGCCGCCTCTGGTCTCACGGTTTCCGCTGTGGTCTACGGCGTCCTTATCCTTGAGGCGATATACTCCGTAGAGCATCTTGCCGGCGACAGGATTCGCCGTCACTCTCCATTCGCTATGATTAGCCATTGATGTCCTCCTATCTTAGTTTCCATTCCTCTTTCGTCGTCTCTCTGCCTTTCCCGGGAGCAGCGATCACTATGAGTGCCATGAGCGATACAATAACAAAAGCTATCCCGAGAAGGAATCCTACACATATCAGCATTATTGCTTTCATATCTCTTCTCCTATTCTTCGAGTGCTTTGATCTGCATGTCGAGGATCTTGCGGAGCGCCTGCTTCATGCTGGCAGCCGTGTTCTCGTTCGATATGGAGAATACGACTCCGAGGCATTCGTTGAATGTCTGCTGCATGATGTTCGCCTGTACACGGAATTTTGCGAGCTCCTCGTTCTCAGAGTTCTGCAGCCTCTTTGTCAGACGGTCGACTTCTTCCTCGAGGTCTTTGATATCTTCTTCGCTGTCCTTGAGCTTCTTGCTGACTTCGGCCCGGGCCTCTTCTTTCAGCTGGGCCTCGCGTTCCTTGATGGCCTTCTCGACTTCCTCGGCCTGTTTCTCCTTGAGGGTCTTGAGTTTATCCTGCGCCTTCGCCAGCTTCTCGGCGGTCTTGTCCTTTGCCTCGACGGCTTCGGCTCTCTCAGTCTCCTTCGCGTCGAGCTGGGCCTGCAGCTGATCGAGTGTGATCTGATTGTCCGCCTGGGCTTCCTTCTCCGCTGTGAGCTCTCTGATCTTCTCCTTGAGTTCTCTGATAGTCAGCTCCGATACATCCTCCGTTTCGACTACCTCGACGGCGATTTCTTCCGGCGCTGCCAAAAGCGCCCAAACCGTTGAAATTCTCAAATCCGTAAACGTTTCCGTTTTTGAAAAAATGCTCTTTTCGTCCTGCATCTTTTCGGCCAGCTTCATCATTTTTTCGGCTTTGCTCTTCGAGAATTCGAGATTGTCAGCGCACCACTGCTCGAATGATCCGTGAGGGATCCTGTTCTTGATCTCTATGAGCCTGCGGCCGGCATCCGCCAACATCGTCGCGCTCATGGCCGCGAGGCTTTCCGCCTGGCGGTATCTGACATTGATCTCCGCTGTCAGCTGCTCGGTGCTCTTTGCTTCGATCGCTACTTCCGTTTCATAGTCGACGGTCAGTATTTCATTCATGCCGCTTTCTTCCTTCCTTTCTTCTTGACTACAGTTTTGAGCCAGTTATCTACCCATGCTTTTACCTCTTCATCCGGCAGGCTGTTTCCTCTTCCGTAGCACTGCTTGATGGATTTCTCATCCGGCGCCAGCTCTATCGTTACAAATGACTCGTTCGGCGTGTCCGCTTTGCGCAGCACGAAGATCTTGACTTTGCCTCTGATGGCTCTGTCTGCGTATGTGCCGACGCAGTTATGATTTTGCCGTCCTTCCTTCTTGAAATCCTCTACGGATTCGAGGGCTCTTATCAGATACTTTTCATCCTGCATGTTGTAGAGCTGGAGCTTCGGCAGTATCTCCTCTATGAAATACCGCTCTGCCTCGAGCATCTGCTTCCGCTCCTCGGCCTTCTGCCGCTGTCGCTCCGCTTCAACGTGCGCGTTGTATTCTGCCGTGAGTCTGTCGTGAGCCTCTTTCAGATCCTTCGGATATTTGTAGTAGTCGTCCTCCGGATATCCGAGAATGTCGAGCATGTGCTCGTAGTCCATGTATTGACTGATCATGCCCGGCCGATATTTGAATCGGCGCTTTCTGAATTGCTTCTCGAAATATCTGGCCAGCTTTACCGGATCGCCCTTGATCCTCCCGGAATAGAGCGCTCCGAGTTCGAGCCATTTCTTCATGAGCTGCAGATCTTCGAGCTGAGGCTTTTTTCTGTACTTGGCCAGCTTCTTATAGTAGGCGATATTCTCTACGTTCAGCATGTCCCACTTCCGGAGCTTGTCGATATCCTGTGCTGAGAGTCTGAGGAATCCCGGCAGCGTCTTTGCTTTCCAGTTCGGCCGGATGTATGTCCTGCCATACGGATCGATGGTCTCCTGGATGTATTCTCCGAGTCCTGCCTTTGCAACATACTCGGCGCCAGGATGTTTCGCGTGAAGCGCTATCTCTTTGACGAGCAGCTTCGGATCTCTGATATTCTGATATTCGCTCACGCCTATGAATGTCTTTGAGAGCAGTTTCGCCGTGTTCGGATGCAGTTTCCACCAGCCGGCCTGGTAGTCGATGAGGCGTACTTCTTTCAGCTCGTCCATGACGGCGCAGGAGCGCCCATGCCTATAACTCCACCAGCGCTGCCATGCTCGCTGTTCTTTCCTCGTGATCTTTCCGATCGAAAGCGGCACTATGCGCGTCGTCTCGTCCATTTCCCTCGTCGGGCTGTAGTTCTTGACGCATGCCTTGAGCAGTTCGTCGTTTGCTTTTGCATAGTTATAATTCCATGCGGCCCACACTTCGGCGTAGTAGATGGCTGATTTCGTTTTCCAGAAATGAAGGAATGTCGCATCGCATCCGAGCTGCGGAGTCGTATGTGAGAATGCTGTGAGCTCTTCTCCGCACTCCGGGCAGATGACTCTATCGCCTTTGCGGATTTTGTAGTCGTATTCGCCTGTATATCCGCAGCGAGTGCAGTGCATTACCTTTTTGAAACGGTCATAGAAGATGCAGGCCGGCAGCGTCTTTCGGATCCATTCTTCATATCCCTTCGGATAGCGGATATCGAATGGCATATCCTCCGTGACTTCGTATATGAATTCCATTCCGGCCCTCCTAAATGAGATCGAGAACGTCGATGACGCCCGGAGCAGCCTTCTTCGGCGCTCCCTTGAGGTCGTAGAATTGCTCTGTCATTTCGATAACGTCCGCGTCAGATACCATACCGACGTTGCCGGTCTTATTCTTCCTGGCTTCGTTTTCGATCTCCTTGATCAGAGCTTTGAGAGGCTTGGCCATCACCTTCGATGCGACGGCCTCATTCGTACAGAATCTATTGACATGTTCCTCAATAAAATTGGCAAGCGGCCCTCCGATGTCCGTAGACTCCTTTGTGATCTTGGCCCTTGCCTCATTGATTTTGTCCATGCTCATTTCATATCCTCCTGTATGTTGGCCAGCTCCTCGATGAGAGGCTGGATGTGTTCCTTTTTGATTCTGAGATATCCTTTTCTGTGAGTGACTACGAGCACCTCTTCATCGGCTCGTATGAGATA
>JAFRJV010000038.1 GCA_017432075.1 Mogibacterium sp.
AAAAAACCCAGTCATTCTTTCATGACTGGGTTTTTTGTATGTGCCGAAATATAGGGTCGAGTATTAATTACAGTGGAATTTCAACGGTTCCAGATCGTTTTGAGCCAAGGCGAACAACGTACTTGAAGAAATTTCAAAATATAATAGTCAGGAAGAGCAATCTTCGGATATAATAGTAGTGAGCATAGATAGGATGATTTGCGATAAGGGACTTTGTAGCGGAAAATGGCAGGCTGCAGGAGGGAGATGCGATATGAAGATGAAAAAGACGGTTTCATGGATACTCAGCCTGATGCTGGTATTTACTATGATTCCGGCATTGACTTCGGTGGCAAATGCGGAAGACAGCACGGACTTTCCTGCGATCTCAATCGGTTCAGGGGATATAAAAAAAGGCGACAAGGTCTACATGGGCGTGCGGAACATCAATGGCAGCATCGTTCCCATCTCCTGGCTCGTTCTCGGCGGGGCCAACAGTACGAACCTGAAGGATGGTAATGTATCGGTCGATCCGAGCGATGCGCGGTTGCTCATAGCAGAAAAGATACAAGAAGGTGCTATCTTTTTCAACTCGAATGGAGGCAATGCATGGCAGAAAAGCACAGCGCAGACATGGTGCAGGGACTTCCTTACAGGTTCTGACAACGGCACTGATCGTTTTACTGCAGAAGAAGAAGCGGTCCCCCTCTCTACAAGCAAAAGCGAGGGACTATATGGTGATTGGGGAGTTTCATCACTTGAGAATGAGAGATTATTCTTCCTGTCGGCAGAAGAGGCCTCAGATAGCAACTATTTCAGTAACGATGATAGCCGAATTGCATATCGTCATGATTACGAGACATATGACTGGTGGCTGCGGTCTCCTTACAGGCTCGATTCGAGCGACGCTGCCTGCGTGACGCCGGATGGTGAAGTCGGAGTCTACGATGTCCTCGGCAGAGTCGGTGCACGTCCCGCTTTTAATTTCAATCTGAAATCTGCACTCTTCCTTTCTGCCGCCGAAGGCGGCAAATCTTCCGGCGCCGCAGGCGCCGATGCCCTGAGAAAGATTTCAACCACCTCTACCAACGAATGGAAACTGACTTTGCATGACAGCAGTTTGGATATCGCTCAGTACAGTGCTGCAAGTGGCGCTGTGCTTTCGGCTGCGGAAGGCTATGACTCATGGAGTGTTTCGATCATCGGCGAAACGGAATTCGCAGTTTCGCCTGTCGCGGATGATAACGAATACATATCTGCGATACTGGCAGACAGCAGCGGCAAGGCACTGTATTACGGCCACATTGCCAACAGCAAAATGGTCAATCTAGCATACGTTACTATCCCGGCAGGGCTTTCTGCCGGTGAGTATAAGCTGTATATCTTCAGCGAACAGATCAATGACGACAAGTTCACCGATTATGCCAGCGCTTTTAGTACGATCGATTTGACGGTGGAAGCGCTGCCAGTCGAGACATTCACCGTAACCTTCAAAGCAGAGGGTGGCAGCTGGCAGGATGGAACGACAGAAAAGACACAGACCGTAGAGAGCGGACAGGCGGCGACTGCACCTGCAGATCCGACCAGAGAAGGCTTCACATTTGACGGCTGGGATACAGACTTCAGCAACATCACATCAGACCTGACAGTAAAGGCGAAGTGGAAGGAGAATACCACTCCGCCAGTCGAGACATTCACCGTAACCTTCAAAGCAGAGGGTGGCAGCTGGCAGGATGGAACGACAGAAAAGACACAGACCGTAGAGAGCGGACAGGCGGCGACTGCACCTGCAGATCCGACCAGAGATGACTACGACTTCGACGGATGGGACACTGATTTCAGTAATGTCACATCCAGCATCACCGTCAGGGCGAAGTGGAAAGAGAAGGAAAGTCCGACACCCGAGACCTTCGAAGTGACTTTCGATGCAAACGGCGGGAAATGGTGGGACGGAACGACGGAAAGCAAGACCCTGACCTTTGAGAGTGGACAGACAGTGACAGCACCGGGCGAACTAGCCATGGAGGGTTACGACTTAAAAGGCTGGTATGTTGGCGATGATCCGGTGGAACTCAGCAGCATCACATCCAGCATGGAGGTCAATGCGCATTGGGAAAAGCATCTGATCAGCATCCAGGATGCCGAGGTCGTTCTGAGCAAGACCACTTTCACCTACAATAAAAGAATCCAGAAACCGGCCATCGAGACCATCGGCGGAATGACGCTGACAGAAGGGACAGATTATACAGCCGAATGGTCGAAGGTTTCCCCCAAGAATGCCGGAGAATACTCTGTAACAATTACCGGAGCAGGCAACTACACCGGAACGACCGAAGCAACCTATGAGATCAAGAAGGCCAAGAATCCTCTGAAAGTTAAAGCCAAGTCTAAGGTCATAAATGTCTCGTACAAGGAGCTCAAAATAAAAAGCATTAAATTGAAGAGATCCGCGCTAATCAAGTTCAAGAATAATATCGGCGATGTGAAGAAATACAAGCTTGCTCCAGTGTCTAAAAAGTACAAGGGTTGTGTTACGATTCAGAAGAGCGGCAAGTTGAGATTTAAGCAGGACTGTAAGAAGGGCACCTGCACGGTGACGATCCAAGTCAAGGCAAAAGGCAATAAAAACTACATGGAGAGCGAATGGATAAAGGTGAGATTAAAGATTAAGATCACTTAGCAATCCGGGCATTTCAAAACCTCTCGGCATGACGCGTTTTGTGCCGCATATGCAGTATGACAATAAAAGGATCCGAAAATCTTCGGGTCCTTTTATCTGCAATTTTTTAAGATTAACGTCAGATATTCAAAATGCGGTGCCGTTACTGTCTTGTGTCCGGCAATTCTGCCGCCCAAACCGCCAAACGACTCATGACCATATTAATCTCCTGCTGAATACCCGCTCCGTCCTGACGTGAGTATTCGTATTCCATCTGCTGTCCGTGATCGATCCAATGCCATCCGTCCGGAAGATTCTCCGGCGTAATCTCCCCAAAATCAAATTGGATGTATGCGCAACAAGAATCACCAAGAAGGAAATCTTTTTCATGGCTACAGCAACAAGCAGAGGTGATATACCCCTTTCGATTCAGTTCTTGAATTGCGGGATAAATTAGGGCGTCGATCTCAATCGCCCCCTGAAAAGGATCCTCTTGGACTTCATATGTTGATATGTCCATATAACGCTTAAGAATTCTTAACAGTTTTGCTCTATATGGATAAATAGAATTTCTATATACTACAATCAATAAAGAACAGTTTTACCTGCTTCAATTAAAAGGCGGACAACAAGTTCTTGGCAGTCATAGAGG
>JAFRJV010000039.1 GCA_017432075.1 Mogibacterium sp.
TATTCCAGCATCGTATAGATCTTCCCATATGGAAGGCTGTGGAGTTTCTGGTTTGTCCTTCTCCCCAGATCCGTATCTTTCCGGATCCCGCTGATATCCCCGATCACGACTGTACGGATATCATGTTCCGCACAATAGTTTACTGCCTGCCGCGTGACTTTATGAAGATAGTCCAGGACAGCATTTCTCTTCTTTTCATACAGCCTCCTGATATGCACGGATGACACCGGATGTTTTATGCCTGCCCTTGCCTGCTGTGCTCCCCACTGTGCCTGTACACGCGTGATCTCTTTATCGTACTTCCTGCAGATGCTGAGGTACTGCCTTCCCAGGATGAATGACTTCCCGCTGTTGTCATATGCTGTCATCAGGTTGTGGAGCCCCAGGTCGATGGAAAGATATCTCCCGTTATCCTCTTTCTTTGGTATATCCTCTGTTTCATAGATAACGATCAGCCTGCTCCTCCCTGAATCATCAGGCGGATACACTTTGATCTGCTTTATCCTGTCCATGCCCTGAAAAACCTTATTTTTCAGGTAAAGAAAGCGTTCATGGATCTGATATGCCTCACTCATGTATGCCTTTAACTGTCTGGGAAGGGATAAGCGCACTTCATCCGTATCTTTCTTATGAACGATGCCCATCTGCATATAGGTGATCACCATTCCTTCCCGCTTGAAGTACGGGGGATGAGGATTTTCTATCCCTCCGCTCTTCTTCAGCGCATAGAATGATCTCCAGCTCTTGTCGAGCTGTTTTAAACACTCCTGTGCTGTCTGGGACGGCAGCGACTTATACCACAGATCTCCTTTGTGCGATGACTTCTGATAATACCAGTCAGGATAAGACGTAAGGTTCAGTTCTTTATAATGGATCCGCTCATAATTACAGACGTTCCAGAGTTTATATGCCGCATAGCACATGTGGCCGATGATATTTGCCTGATCCGGTCCCAGCTTCACGGCCGTATGTTTTGACAGCAGCATCTGTCTCACCCTCTTCAGTATGATTTGCTCTGGTGCTCAATATATCTCCGGATGTTTTCCTCCGATACTGAGCCGATCGTCTCTACATAGTAAGAATGATTCCACAGCTGACCCTTCCACAGTTTACTGCGTATCCCCGGAAACTGTTCAAAAAGTTTCCTGCCTGTAATGCCTTTCAGATACTTTACGATCATCGTCACGGACATCTTTGGCGGAGCTGACACAAAACAGTGGATATGATCTCCTTCACCGGCCTCAAACAGGTGAACCGTAAATCCCTTGTCCTCTGCGATCTGCTGAACAAGAGGTTTCAGGTAATCCTCTATCTCCGGCGACAGGATCTTCCTTCGGTACTTGACTGACCACACCACATGGTAGTTGATATTATACACGCAGGTACGTGCATGAATTAGATTATTTTTCATACACATAGTATATCAGAAAGAACACGAATAGTCAATAATTTTCAGAACAAATGTTCACTTTTTGCATGGTTGTACAATTAACAAAGGAACCTTTTCGCAGGTAATTATCTGTTCAGAAGGAATCATTTATGAACAGGACTCTTTGCTCAAAATGGCAAATGTATGACCAGAACCGGAGAAGGCGCCTGTGAGCAGGGGTGGGACCAGATACAGACAAACCTGCAGGAGTGGAGTTGGGCGGGCGAACAGGCGTTCTCATCTCGGCAATTGAATAGCCGAGGATTCCCGCTTATCTTCATAAAACGTCCATAGTCTTATTCCTTTCCAATACATCGAACAGTACACGAGGTGGGATTCGAACCCACATGTATTTCTGGGTCTAATCCTAAGTCAGGTGCGTATACCAACTTCGCCACTCGTGCATAACAGTGCCCCGCAGGAGGCTCGAA
>JAFRJV010000040.1 GCA_017432075.1 Mogibacterium sp.
GTAGTACCGGGGATGGAGCCGACAGGCCATTACTGGTTCAACCTGGGGAAGTTCCTCCAGGACAACGGCATGAAGCCGGTTCTGGTGAATCCGCATCATGTGAAGAAGTCAAAGGAACTGGACGACAATAATCCGACAAAGAACGATCGTAAGGATCCCAAAGTCATTGCAGGTTTGATCAAGGATGGACGATACTCGTACCCCTACCTGCCGGACGGCGTCTATGCGGACCTGAGGACAGCAACAAATCTACGGTTCCAGATGCAGTCGGAACTTACGAGAATACAGAACCGGATCAGGCGCTGGTTCAGCATCTACTTCCCTGAATATAAAGATGTTTATGGGAACCCGGATGCAAAGAGCGGAATGATGATACTGAAAGTGGCCCCGCTCCCGGAAGACATCGTGACGTTAGGTGTCGAAGGAGTAAACAGGATATGGCGGGAAGCCAAGCTCAAAGGCGTAGGACTTAAGAGGGCAAAGACCCTGTATGAAGCCGCCGAGCACAGTATCGGAAGCCGGGAAGGAGCGACGGCCGCAAGGCTGGAGATCCGGATGCTGCTGGAGGATTATGAATCCAGAGCAGCCAGGCTTGATGAGATCATGACGCTGATCGAATCGCTGATAAAGCAGATACCTATGGCGGAAAAGCTGATGGAGATCAAGGGTGTCGGTATTAAGACGGTATCCGGATTTCTGGCGGAGGTAGGTGATATCAGTCGGTTCGACAACCCAAAGCAGCTTCAGAAGCTGGCCGGTCTGGCGATCAAGGAGAACAGCTCGGGCAAGCATAAGGGCGAGACAACGATAACAAAACGTGGCCGGAAAAGGCTGAGGTATTTACTGTTTGAGGTTGCGATGTCCCTTGTGGCAAAGAATCCAGAGTTCGCCCAACTGCATCTGTACTATACGACCAGACGGATCAACCCGCTGAAGAAGATGCAGTCATTGATGGCGGTAGCCTGCAAACTGATCCGGATCTTCTACGCCATGCTGACAAAGCAGGTGGACTATGATCCGCAGAAGATGATCAGCGATATCAGAAGGCCGGAGATCTATCTGCAGGCAGCGTAACAGAAACAGTAACACGATGACGGCTGAATCCTGAGCAGCCACTGAGTAAGGCAGAATGTCACAGATAACGTCCACCGCAAGGTGCTGAGGCAGGAAGCGAGTCAGTAATCAAACATACAAAGAATGAGCCGGCAGTCAGCAGGAATTTGCACCAGAGGGCATGACCCTGCAAAGGAGCTAAGCTGACGCCCTGGTTATGGATAGGCGGGACAAAGGAAGTTGGGACCTCCTGAGGAAGGAGGAGAACCCGTTGGACACAGGAGGTTCGCTGCCATAGAGGGAAGGGTTCGCACAAAGGCCATGTAGAGCGAAACGGATGACGTTCTACTTCGTGCACCCATCAACCACTATTTCAGCACCTGATGTTATGAAATATCCATGACACTGGCTCTTCTTACTGAGATATACCAAGTGAAAAACCTTGGATTTTCAACAAAAACTACTTGATTATATGAGGAGGTCTGATCTATGGAAATCAAAGACATATTGAAAAATCTCAGAGAAGAGAAGAAACTTACGCAGGACGAGCTGGCAGAACACGTCATGGTGACAAGACAGGCTGTCAGTCGCTGGGAGACAGGGGAGACACAGCCAAATACGGATACACTCAAGCTGTTGTCCAGGGAATACAACGTTTCTATCAATACACTTCTTGGAAGTCCCAGACAGCTTGTATGTCAGTGTTGCGGAATGCCATTAAATGATGATGGTATGATCGGCAAAGAACCAGATGGAAGTTACAATGAAGAGTATTGTAAATGGTGTTATACCGATGGTGAATTTGCTTATAAATCAAAAGATACGCTGCTCGATTATCTGCTCGGTCATATGCCAAACCCGGATATACTATCGGATGATGAGAGACGAGTACAGTACGACGGGTATCTTTCGCAACTTAAGCACTGGAGATAAATAGAGAACAGAGCAAAGTTCCCCATTTCAATCAAGGTGTTTGGAATACAAGCATTGATTAAAAAGCCGAATTTAGTGCAAAAACAGGACAAAATATATGTAGTATTGTGACAAAACAGATGTAAACAATTTGAGTCTGGTCAACGATGTGCATATACATCTCTCCGTGGCATGATCTGAGAAACAAGAACAGGAAATACAAAAATGGAAAAGAAAACAATCGTAATGGTA
>JAFRJV010000041.1 GCA_017432075.1 Mogibacterium sp.
AATATTGAGTTTGACCCGGTTGATCATAAATACAGTTCCATCCGGTATCCGGTATATGCAAAGGGCGGGATGGTAAACTGCTCAAGCCCGCAGGCGGCATCTGCAGGCCTTGAGGTTCTTATGAAGGGCGGAAACGCAATGGATGCTGCGGTTGCGGCTGCAGCTGCGCTTACCGTTGTTGAGCCGACATCAAACGGCCTTGGTTCTGATGCTTTTGCATTGATATGGTCAGAGAAGGACCGCAGGCTGTACGGCCTGAATTCAAGCGGACGTTCCCCGATGCTCGCATCCATCGAAAAAGTACGTGATGATTATCACGTAACAGGCAGTAAAATGCCTCAGCGGGGCTGGGCACCTGTGACGGTACCGGGTGCTGTAAAGGCATGGGCAGCGATCAACGGCCGTTTTGGCAGGCTGTCCCTGTCAGATGCTCTTGAGCCGGCAGTAAGATATGCTGCCGATGGTTATCCGTGCGCAGCTAATCTCAGCTATGAATGGAACCGGGCGTATCAGACATACAGAAAGGAATTAAAAGATCCGTGCTATGATGCGTGGTTCAGTACCTTTGCCCCGGGAGGAAGAGTGTATAAGGCGGGAGAATTGGTAAGACTTCCGGATCATGCAGCAACACTTGAGGAGATAGGGCGCACAAATGCTGACAGCTTTTATAAAGGCAGAATCGCACATAAGATAGAAGAGGAGAGCATTAAGTGCGGAGGTTACCTCCGCTATGAGGATCTGGCCGCACATGAGGCGCTGTGGGTTGAGCCCATAAGTGTTAACTATCGCGGATATGATGTATGTGAGATACCCCCGAACGGACAGGGGATAGTTGCACTGATGGCTCTTAATATAATGAAGGAGTTTTCATTTTCAGAAAAAGATTCCGCTGAATCCTGCCACCGCCAGATAGAGGCGGTCAAGATGGGATTTGCAGACGCCTTCCGGACAGTGACAGATCCCGCTCACATGAAAATTGATTATCATGATCTTCTGAAGCCGGAATACGGAGCGTCAAGAGCTACGCAAATGACAGACCGGGCTCAGATATGGACAGAAAAGTTACCGCCGCGCAGCGGAACAGTTTACCTGTGCTGTGCCGATCATGAAGGCAACATGGTCTCCTATATACAGTCCAATTACATGGGATTCGGCTCGGGGATAGTAGTGGATGGCACAGGCATAGCATTGCAGAACCGTGGCGCTGACTTTTCACTGGATCCTGCTGACATCAATTGCCTGCAGCCGGGAAAGCGCAGTTACCACACGATCATTCCCGGATTCCTGATGAAGGATGGCGGTCCTGTAGGACCGTTTGGTGTTATGGGCGGCTATATGCAGCCGCAGGGACATGTACAGGTCATATCCAATCTGATAGATTTTAATCTGAATCCGCAGCAGGCTCTCGATGCGCCAAGATGGCAGTGGATGAGAGACGGGAGCGTCACGGTCGAGAAAAGCTTCGACAAAAGTATAGTTCAGGATCTCAGAAAACGAGGCCATGATGTAAAAGTGGATACTGATACAGCGTCCTTCGGGCGCGGCCAGATAATAATACGCCTTGATAACGGGGTTCTGGTAGGCGGCACAGAGTCAAGAACTGACAGCAACATTGCTTGCTATTAAAAAGCAATTCGAAAAAAGGAGAATCATTAATGCACATTCTGATTGATTTGTACCTGACTTTCACAAAAGTCGGAAGCATGATGTTCGGCGGGGGGTATGCAATGCTGCCGATCCTGCAGAGAGAAATAGTAGATAATAAAAAATGGGCAACGACCGAACAGCTGACTGATTATTATGCGGTCGGCCAGTGTACACCGGGGGTAATAGCCGTAAATACAGCAACCTTTATAGGATCGCAGCAAGCCGGGATAGCCGGAGGAGTAGCAGCAACACTTGGAGTGGTGACCGTTCCGGCTATACTGATCCTGATAATAGCGGCATTTTTGAGCAGTTTTATGGACAGTGTGATCGTTGCGCATGCATTCAGCGGTATCCGCGCCTGTGTTACGGCGCTTATACTTGCGAGTGTCGTTAAGCTGTTTAAAGGAGCGGTCAAAGACTGGCCGACAAGGATCATATATATCACAGTCCTGCTGCTTGCAGCCGCAGGCAATTTCCTTGCAGCACCTGAACGGCTCGCCCTCGTATGGGAGACCATAACATCTCCGGTATTCCTCGTGATCATATCGGGAATAGCCGGCTTAGCAATAAGAAGCGTTCAGCGTTCAAAGAAAGGGGGCGGTGAAGAATGATCTATATCCGTCTTTTCTTTGAATTCTGTAAAGTCGGACTGTTCGCTGTCGGAGGCGGACTGGCTACGATACCATTTTTAAGCGACCTGGGAAGCAGAACAGGCTGGTTCACATCAGGCCAGCTTGCAGATATGATCGCTGTTTCCGAATCAACACCCGGACCTATAGGCATCAACATGGCTACCTATGCCGGATATACCGCAGCAGGAGTACCGGGAGGAATCATATCTACGCTGGGCTTAGTATTTCCATCACTTATAATCATCCTGATCATTGCCGGTTTTCTTAATAAATTCAGGGAATCCAGAGTAGTAGATGCAGTATTCTACGGTCTGAGAGCTGCTTCGGTAGCGCTTATAACCGCAGCCCTGCTTCAGGTCGCCGAGATAGCTTTAATGAACCATGAGGTGAATGGTACAACGCAGTTGTTTTACTGGCCTGCTGTCGTTCTTGCTTCAGTTGTGTTTGTTTGCTTTTCATATACGCCGCTCAGGAAGATCCATCCGATTTTCTTTATAGCTTTTTCTGCAGTAGTAGGTATTGTTCTTGGAATGTAACAAGGGACGGGGATATTCTATGGAAACTGAAAAGGGACTTAAATATATGATCATCGGAGCCGGAGGTACGGGAGGCGCTATCGGCGCTCACCTTGCTCATGCCGGTAATGATGTCACTTTTATCGCACGCGGAAGACAGCTTGAAGCCATGAAAGCCGGAGGGCTGAGGCTTCACCGGCCGGATACGGAATTCACCGTAGATCCGGTCAAGGTATATAACATGGAAGACTATCCGGCTGATCAATCACCTGATGTTATATTTGTATGCGTCAAGGGCTATTCAATCGGGGGAGTCAATCCGTTCATACAGAGAATCGCCAAACCGGATACCATAGTTATTCCTATTCTCAATGTGTTCGGCACAGGTGCAAAGATGCAGAAAGCTTTGCCCGGTATCACAGTTCTGGATGGGTGTATATACATATGGACAGAGCTTAAGGAACCCGGACTTATATGGATGAGCGGAACCATTTTCCGCGTAGTTTTCGGACTCAGAAGGGATCAGAAAGAGCTTGAGGACAGGATAGGCAAAAGGCTGAATAAGATCAAAACTGATCTTGATGAGAGCGGTATTTCAGGAGAACTGTCTGATAATATCGAAAGGGATGCATTGCGCAAATTCTCTTTCGTTTCCCCGCAGGGCGCAGCAGGACTGTACTACAATACCACCATCGGAGCGGTGCAGTCTCCCGGAGAGATAAGAGACTGCTTTGCAGGACTGATCAGAGAGATTTCTGACCTGGCAGATGCCATGGGAATAGGCTTTGGAGAGGACATAGTTCCGGACAATCTGCATATAACTGACATCAGTGATCCCGGTATAACTACATCTATGCAGAAGGATGTAGCGGCAGGAAGACAGTCGGAGGTCGATGGTCTCATATACGAAGTGGTCAGGATGGGTGAAAGGTATGGGGTAGATATGCCGCTGTACACCATGATCGCTGAAGAACTGCAGCTAAGAGGACTGCGGTGAGAAGGATCGGGTTATCTGAGAAAGAAATCTTTCAGCTATCGGGGTAAATGTCTGGTACTTGCTCCAAATGAGATAAAAGCTTGACTCCTTGACGGGGTAAAGCGGCCTGAATACCAGTCCGCTGCTTTCAGAACAGTCAACAAGGTGTTCGAATGTCAGCAGTATACCCAATCCTTCAAGGGCAAACATGGAGCCATTATAAGAGAGGCGGAACGAACCTTCCAGACTGAGCTCACCGGCCCGGTCGCCTGCCCACTCGCTTATTTCGCGCTGCCAGCTCTGTTCAGAACAGAATAAAGGTTCACCTATAAGGTCATCGACAGTGATGGCCTTTTTTATTGCAAGCGGATGCGTGGCAGGCATGACCGCTCCCCAGATATCCTTTTCCGGAAACGTAATATATTCGTACTTTCGGGTATCAGGAAGCTCGCTGCATATAACAGCAAAATCGAGAAGTCCTTTATCGAGTTTTTCCGTGACCTGCTCTGTATCGCCGCTGGTGATATGGTAATTCAGTCCCGGATAGGCTTCCTTGAACCTGTGTATTTCACGTGCGAGGTAACGCATTTGATAAGATTCAGCAAGACCAAAGTATAGATCGCCGCCGGTTATTTCATCGAGTGATATGAATTCCCGCTCTATCTTGTCAGCCATGGCAACAAGATCTTCGGCCCTGTCACGCAGAAGCATACCTTCATCAGTAAGCCTTATGCTGAAACTCCTTCTTGTGAATAATTTCTTTCCGAGCTCTTCCTCCAGGGACTTGAGAGTCTTGGAAAGGGTAGGCTGAGTGACATGAAGCAGTTCTGCTGCCCGGGTCATATTCTCTTCTCTTGCGACTGCGAGAAAGTATCTGAGACTGCGGATATCCATAACGGTGCTCCTTTCGATGATATGCATTTATAGAATATCATGATATTCATTATAACCATTAGCGAATATCAGAGCAATCACTTAATATACATATATGAAAAGCTTAGACATCGAAAGAATAATAGTAAATATGGGTGATGCAGGCTGCAGCAATGAAGATATCGAAAGAGTAAGCAGTCTTCACAAAGCAGGTCATGACGACGAGATAGTAAAATGCCTGCGCAGGTGCAGATGCGACCTGATAGAAGAACTCCACCGGAACCAGCGCAGAGTAGACTGCATGGATCACCTTATAAGAGCAACAGAAAACACAGGCAGATAGTTACGGGATAAAAAAGGAGAACAGATATGATAAGAAAAGAAGAACTTACACTGGTGCAGGAATGGGATAAGACTTTTGCAAAGAGCGATAAGGTCGACCACAGTAAAGTAACATTCGTTAACCGCTACGGCATTACACTTGCCGCAGATATGTATATACCTAAAGACGCAGAGGGGAAGCTCCCGGCGATCGCTGTCAGCGGACCGTTCGGCGCAGTCAAGGAGCAGTGCTCCGGCCTTTACGCACAGACAATGGCTGAAAGAGGCTTCCTGACGATCGCATTCGATCCGTCCTTTACCGGTGAGAGCGGCGGACAGCCTAGATACATGGCCTCACCTGACATCAATACGGAAGACTTCATGGCAGCAGTGGATTTCCTTTCTCTTAACGACAAGGTGGATCCTGACCGCATCGGCATCATCGGTATCTGCGGATGGGGCGGAATGGCGATCAATACTGCAGCACTTGATACAAGGATCAAGGCGACCGTCGCTTCTACCATGTATGACATGACAAGAGTAAATGCAAACGGCTACTTCGATTCAGAAGACAGTGAGGAACAGCGCTATGCTCACAGAGCTGCACTTTGTGCTCAGAGACTTGAGGATCTGAAGGCGGGAGAGTATGCGCTTGGCGGAGGCGTCATCGATCCGCTGCCGGAAGATGCGCCATACTTCGTCAAAGACTACCACGCTTACTATAAGACAGACAGGGGATATCATGCGAGATCCCTCAACTCGAATGGCGGATGGAACGTGATCGGATGCGAGTCGTTTATGAATCAGCCGATCCTGAAGTATTCAAATGAGATCAGAAGCGCAGTAATGGTTATGCATGGCGACAAGGCACATTCTTTCTATTTCGGCAAGGATGCATATGAAAATATGATCAACGGCAACAAGTATACTGATAATAAGGAACTGCTCGTGATCGAAGGCGCATCTCATACAGATCTGTATGACGGCGGCGATAACAATGCCATTCCTTTCCACAAGCTGCAGGAGTTTTTCGGTAAGTATCTTTAGTACAGGAGCACGGAGATGAAAATAACAGTACTTAACGGAAGTCCCCGTCCGCAGGGCAATACGGCAAAAATGGTGTCAGCATTCAGAACAGCTGCAGAAGAAGCCGGACACCGGGTGGTACAGTTTGATGTCTGCAGGATGAATATCAAAGGCTGTCTGGCATGTGAGTACTGCCACGGCAAGGGGAACGGCGAGTGCATACAGAAGGATGACATGCATACGATCTATGCTGACCTGATGGATACTGAAATGCTTGTTCTTGCTGCGCCGATCTATTATCACGGCATCAGCGGTCAGCTTAAATGCGCTATAGACAGGTTTTATTCGGCACTTTACCCGAAGGCGCCGGAAAGTCTGAAATACGTCTCAATGTTTCTGGCATCGGGAGATGAGGATCAGTATACCGGAGCCAGGTTCTCATTCGACGGAGACTTCCTCGGATATCTCGGCCTGGAGGATAAGGGATTTTTCACTTCTGCAGGGGAAGTGAAAGATGAAACTCTGGATGAAATCAGAAAGATGGCAAAAAGTTTATGATCAGCAGACGTTTCCTTGCCACCGCTTTGATCATTACCCTGGCAATGTTGCTGACCCTGCTGACAGCCTGTGCAGGGGGAGATGAGACTCCGGGAAAAGAAGAGACTGATCAGAATACGGAGAGCACAGAGAACACAGTGGAGGATAATGACGTGAGATCCATTACAATGAAAATAAATGATGAAGAAGTAAATGTCATCTGGGAAGACAATGAGTCGGCAGATGCTCTGGCTGAGCTGGTCTCCGAATCACCGCTCACGATCGATATGTCCATGTATGGCGGATTTGAACAGGTGGGAGCTATCGGAACGGATCTTCCGAGCAGTGATATCAGCATTACAACGGAGCCTGGAGATATAATGCTATATACCGGAAACAACATAGTTGTGTTCTATGGAAGCAACTCGTGGTCCTATACCAGACTCGGTCATATAGAAAACAAAAGTGAAGAAGAGCTTAGAGAACTCCTTGGGAAAAACGATGTCAAGATAACTCTTTCAGCAGGATAGATATCTTAAATCCGCCGGAATCACTGCATTCCGGCGGATTTTTAGTACTCTTGTGGTATTATTGAATAAAATTGCTGATCAAAAAAAGAAAACTGTGTAAGTTATGAAAAGTTACTATAATGTACCAAACGGATATATTGAGAGCATAAGAAAGGGAACTGCCGGACTGAACCGTATGCGCGGCGGCATCTATTATGGCAGCGGAGACAGAGACGGAGAAATCGCAAGACTCAGAAAAGAAATCGAAGCCGCAGATGCGATCGTTATAGGCGCCGGAGCAGGACTTTCCACCTCTGCCGGCTTTACTTATGCGGGAAACAGATTCAATGAATGGTTCTCGGATTTCTCTGCCAAATATGGGTTTGAAGACATGTATTCCGGCGGATTCTATCCATTCCCATTCAAAGAAGAATTCTGGGCATTCTGGGCAAGGAATATTTACATAAACCGCTACCTTGATGCCCCAAAGCCTGTTTACAGTAAACTTCTTGAGCTGGTGAAAGACAGGGAGTATTTTGTAATAACCACAAATGTGGACCATCAGTTCCAGAAAGCCGGTTTTGATAAAACCAGACTGTTCTACACCCAGGGCGACTACGGCCTGTTCCAGAGCGTCAACCCTGCGAATCAGAAAACATATGATAACGAAGAATGGGTAATGAAGGCGATGGAAGCTCAGGGCTTTATGCGCGATGAAAATGGTATTTTCCGGATGCCGGCAGATGGAGAGATATCAATGAGGATACCGACAGATCTGATACCTAAATGTCCTGATGACGGCAGCGACATGAAGATGAATCTCAGGGCTGATGATACTTTTGTTGAAGATGAAGGCTGGCATAATGCATCAGCAAATTATGCATGGTTCCTCAGTGAACATGTGAAAGACCGTGTGCTGTATCTTGAGATTGGTGTGGGATCGAACACCCCTGTCATAATCAAGTTCCCGTTCTGGGTCATGACATCTGAAAATCCTAATGCGGTGTATGCATGCCTTAACTACAATGAAGCATATGCACCGAAAGCAATAGCCGATCAGTCAATATGCATTAATGGAGACTCCGGTGAAATACTGAGCGAAATTTTGAAGGGATAAATCATGGAAGAGAAGAGATCATGTGCGGACTGTGGAGTGCTGAACTGCCATACAAGGGATAAGGAATACCCTGAGTTCTGCCTTACGACAGAACTGTCAGTGGAAACTGCAGAGAAGGTGCACTGCCTGTATGAAGATGAGGAGAACAAAAGGGTTTCAGTCATCTCTGCGCAGATCGAGAACGAGTTCTATCTGAGGTACACACGTGTTGAGGAAACCGTCGAGTTTGCAAGACGGATGGGATATAAGAGGATAGGCATCGCAACATGCGTCGGCCTGATAGATGAAAGCCGCATTCTTGCCCGTATACTCAGAAAGAATGGCTTTGAGGTATATGGAGCGGTTTGCAAAATCGGATCATTTCCGAAAACAGAAGTCGGAGTGCCTGAGACAGACATCACCAGGACAGGTGCCGTTATGTGCAATCCTATCATGCAGGCTGAGGTGCTCAATCAGGCAGAAACTGATTTCAATGTCGTGATGGGTCTTTGCGTCGGCCATGACAGCCTGTTTTACAAGTATTCAAAAGCGCTTGTAACAACACTGGTCTCCAAAGACAGAGTTCTGGCCCATAATCCTGCCGGTGCGCTGTATCAGGCAAAAGCTTACTATAAGAAACTGCTGGAGGAAGAGGAATGAAGATACTCTGCATCGGCGATTCGAATACATATGGATATGATCCGAGGTCGTATTTAGGAGACAGATATCCGGCGGAAGTGCGCTGGACGGACAGGCTGGATGGTTATGAAGTGATCAACTGCGGTGTCAACGGGATGACTGTGCCGAGTGAACATTCCAGATGCATTGGCCTGATCAGAATAAATGAACCTGATCTGGTTACTGTGATGCTTGGAACAAATGATTTGTACAGAGGATTAAGTGCCGGACAAGTCACTGAACGGATGGGAAGATTCTTTGATTCGATCAGCGGCGTGGCGAAACAGATACTGCTGATCTCACCGCCTCTTCTGCAGTGCGGTGACTGGGTGATGGACGACGATCTTCTGGATGAATCACGGGAACTTGGGGGTATGTACCGGGAACTGGCAGCAAAGAAGGACTGCCTGTTTGCCGATTCGGCAGAATGGGACATCGAGCTGTCATATGACGGAGTGCATTTTTCACCGGAAGGGCATGCGGTGTTTGCACAAAAGCTGGAGAATGTATTGAAGGACCTGATGGGATCCGTAAACTGATCAAATTATATAAAGAAGAGAACTGCAGCTCCGGGATGAACTTCCCGGGGCGTTTTTATTGGTAATTTCCTACAGCAATAGTCGGAATTAACTTGACAAAGAGCTTCCGGTTAGCTATAACTAACAATAGTTAAGGTACTCTAATATAGTTATGGTTAGCTAACAATATAGGGAGGAAACACAATGGAACTCGCTTATGCATTTAATAAAAACGCTGCAGGCGCAGGGACCAAAGGCGGTTCATATGATGCCGCAGAAGGCAGCATGACGCTGCTGGATGCTGAACCGGGACAGACTTATATCATCAAGGAGATCAACACTGATGATGACGAGATGAATTCGTTCCTGTTCAGATTAGGCTGTTATCAGGGAGAGCCTATAACACTTATTTCCAAAAAGAAGAAAAGCTGCATCGTCGTTATAAAGGACGGCAGATACAACCTCGATAAGTTGCTCTCTGAAGCCATCATAATCTAGATAATAAAAGGAAATGTTATATATAAGGAGGTATTTCAGATGAGAATAGCTTTTGCCGGCAATCCTAACAGCGGCAAGACAACCATGTACAATGCCCTTACGGGCAGAAACGAAAAAATCGGAAACTGGGGCGGAGTAACTGTTGGCAGCAAGGAGTTCCAGCTGAAGAAGGAATTTGCGGGTGACAAGGAAGTCATCGCGGTCGACCTTCCGGGCGCTTATTCGATGTCGCCATTCACACCGGAGGAGGGTATAACGAGTGAGTATGTCCGCACAGCAAACCCTGACGCGATCGTCAATATCGTAGACGCTACGAATCTGAGCAGATCACTCTTCTTCACAACGCAGCTTCTGGAACTTGGTATCCCTGTTGTCGTAGCACTCAACAAGACAGATATCAACGAAAAGGAAGGCACAAAGATCGATGCAGCTAAACTCTCTGCTAAGCTGAACTGCCCTGTATTCGAGACGGTATCTACTGAAAACAAGGGCCTTGCAGAGATGATCGCCAAGGCGATCTCGCTTGCCGGAACAATACAGAAGGCGCCATACCTTCAGGCAGACATCGATCTGCACGATAAGAATGCAGTAGATGCTGAAGACCGCAAGCGCTACAGCTTCGTTAACGGTATCGTCGCGGATGTCGAGACCAGAAAGACTCTGTCAGCAGAGACAAATAAGACGGATAAGCTGGATAGCGTTCTGCTCAATCCTATAGCGGGAATAATAATCTTTGCAGCAGTAATGTTCGCGGTTTTCCAGATCTCACAGGCTGAAGGACCTCTCGGAATAGGCAAGATATTTGAAGGTCTGTTTACAGGCTGGATAGAGACTTTCCAGGGCTGGGTAGCTGCTCAGTTAGAGAACAGCCCGGCCATCGTTTCAGCCATCCTTGCTGACGGTATCGTAGGCGGTGTAGGAGCGGTAGTAGGATTCCTGCCTCTGGTAATGGTAATGTATTTCCTTATCGCACTTCTTGAGGATTGCGGCTACATGGCACGTGTAAGCGCCGTAATGGATCCTATATTCAAGAGAGTAGGTCTTTCGGGAAAGGCAGTCATTCCTGTTATCATCGGAACCGGATGCGGCATCCCGGCCATCATGGCATGCCGTACGATCCGCGATGAAAGAGAGAGAAGAACTTCCACGATGTTGACAACGTTCATCCCTTGCGGAGCCAAGATCCCGGTGATTGCGCTCTTCGCAGGCGCGTTCTTCAACGGCGCGGGCTGGGTGAGCACGCTCAGTTACTTCCTCGGTATAGTGCTCATATTCCTGGGAGCCCTTCTGATCAAGAGCATCACAGGATATAAATACAGAAAATCGTTCTTTATAATGGAGCTGCCTAAGTGGAAGGTCCCGAGTTTGAAGTACGCGGTAAGGTCCATGCTCGAGAGAGCCAAGGCATATATTATCAAGGCTGCAACTATCATCCTGATTTGCAACACGCTAGTTCAGGTGATGCAAACCTTCAACTGGCACTTCCAGGTAGTCGAAGAAGGCGCTGAGAACACATCTATTCTTGCAACCATAGCATCACCGTTCGCATTCCTGCTCATTCCGCTGGGATTCGGAGTGTGGCAGCTGGCTGCAGCAGCGATCACGGGATTCATAGCAAAGGAGAACGTAGTCGGCACACTTGCAACAGTTTTTGCTCTGACAAGCTTTATCGATACAGAAGAGCTTGCGATGACAGGCGGGGCCAGCACGGTCGCAACCACTATGGGACTCACTACAGTAACAGCGCTTGCATACCTCTTCTTCAATCTCTACACACCTCCTTGCTTCGCAGCGATCGGAGCCATGAATTCTGAGATGAAGAGCAGAGGATGGCTCTGGGGAGCTATAGGACTGCAGCTCGGAACAGGCTACACCATAGCGTTCCTCGTATACCAGTTCGGTACACTGTTTACAGAGGGACACTTCGGGACAGGCTTCATACCGGGGCTGATCGCAGTACTTTGTATGGTAGCTGCTCTTATACTCATCGGCAGAAAGGTGAGAGCACACTTCGATGAGCAGTATCAGCTTCACAAAGCTGCAAAAGCAGCTAAGGCAACAGCATAAACTCCATATATTGAGGTTACCTGACTAGGCATGGTGCGCGGCGAAATTACTCGCCGTGCATTATGCTGAAGTGAAAAGTGAAAGGAGGAACGGTACGATGAATTTTGCTACAGTAGCAGCAATTATAATAATAGCGGCGATACTGTTCTTCGCCGTCAGATACATATACAAGGAAAAGAAAAAGGGCAATGCATGCATAGGATGTCCGTATGCGGATTCCTGCCCCAAGCACAGACAGAACGGAGGCGGCTGCTGATTCGCAGCTGTCTTTTTTATATGGCAGCATGCAGCTGTATGAACCGCTTGCCATTGGGGTTATACTTATAGAAACAAATAATAAGGAGTTAACGATATGATCCTGACAACAGACAGACTGATACTGCGTCCGTGGGAAGATGCGGATGCAGAGGATCTTTATGAATATGCAAAAGATGAACGAATAGGGCCGGCTGCAGGCTGGCCTGTACATACAAGCGTCAGAAACAGTCTTGATATAATCAGGACTGTTTTGGCTGCGCCTGAGACTTATGCTGTCTGCCTGAAGGAAGATGGGAAAGCGATCGGAAGCATAGGCCTGATGGTGGGTGAGCAGAGCAATATAGGGCTGCCCGACAATGAGGCTGAGATCGGTTACTGGATCGGCGTACCGTTCTGGGGACAGGGTCTCATACCTGAGGGCGTGGAAGAGGTCATCCGCTATGCGTTCGAAGATCTTCATCTTGATAATCTGTGGTGCGGATACTTCGAAGGCAATGACAAGTCCAGACGCGTACAGGAAAAGTGCGGGTTTATTTATCAATATACGAATACAGATGCTGAGTGGGTGAAGATGATGGACAGACGGACAGAACACATCTCAAAGCTCACCCGGGATGAATGGATGCGCAGGAAAAACTATCAGGATATAAATGCAGAAACCATAGACCGCTGGATAGAAGAAGGCTGGGAATGGGGTAAACCAATAAGTCATGAAGAATATGCGGAAGCATTGCAGGGCAACTGGGACGTGAAACTGACGCCGACCAGGAATGTTCCGCATGAGTGGTTCGGTGACCTGAAAGGAAAGAAGGTCCTGGGACTGGCCAGCGGCGGCGGACAGCAGATGCCTGTCTTTGCAGCTCTCGGAGCAGAATGCACGGTGCTTGACTATTCTTCGAAGCAGATCGAAAGTGAGAGATTGGTTGCAAAACGCGAAGGGTATCAGATAAATATTATACAGGGGGACATGACAAAGCCGCTTCCTTTTGAAGATGAGTCCTTTGATCTGATTTTCCATCCGGTGTCGAACTGTTATGTCAAGGATGTGCGGTCTATCTGGAAGGAATGCCTGCGGGTCCTTAAACATGGCGGGTCGCTGCTTTCCGGAGTGGATCATTACATTAACTACATAGTAGACAGTGAAGAAAAGATGATAGTCAATTCACTGCCGTTCGATCCTCTCGCGAATCCTGAGCAGATGAAGCAGCTTCAGGATGAAGATGCCGGCGTACAGTTTTCGCACTCGCTGGAAGAACAGATAGGCGGGCAGCTCGAGGCCGGATTTGCGGTGAAGGAGCTGTATGAAGATACAAACGGTGAAGGAAGGCTCCACGAGATGAATATTCCGACGTTTCTGGCCATTCGCTCTGTAAAGATATAAAAGGGAATTGATATGGACGAGAGATTTGATTTGCAGAAATACCTGACAGAAGGCGTTGAGCAGGTAATTAAGGATGCGCTGAAAGCTACACTGAAGGATCCGCGTGAAAGCGCGTTCCTGGTGAAATTTGCTGCCGCTTGTGCAGTTGCGGACAAAAGAAGAGCAAAAAATGAAAAGGAAGGTCTTCACGTGCCTTCGTATCTTATCGCGAGCATCACTTCAAGCTGCAATCTGCACTGCGAAGGATGCTATTCACGCGCCAATGACGCTACGACTGACTGTGCTCCGTCGATGCAGCTCACTGAAGAAGAGTGGATGAAGATATTCAGGGAGGCTGAGGAACTCGGGGTCAGTTTTATACTTCTTGCCGGCGGCGAGCCTATGCTCAGATGGGACGTTATAGAGTCGGCAGGAAAGATGAAGAACATCATGTTCCCGGTATTCACCAACGGAACGTTCATGACTGACAGGCATCTGGAGCTCCTTGAAAAATGCCGCAATATCGTGCCTGTCATAAGCATAGAGGGAGAGCGCGATGAGACCGATGCAAGAAGAGGTGCGGGTGTTTATGATACTGTCATGGAGAAGATGGACAAACTCCATGAAAAGGGCATCATATACGGTGTATCCGTGACTGTTACGAAGGAAAACCTGGAAAAGGTATATTCCGACAGCTTCCTTGAGTCGCTCAGATCGCGCGGCTGCAAGGCCGTATTCTACATAGAATTCACTCCGGTATCTGACGAAGGAGAACACCTCGCGCCGGATGACGATGACCGTGAATACATGGCTGCCAGGTTAGACGATCTGCGGATGAAAAAACAGGATATGATATACATATCGTTCCCGGGAGACGAGAAAAGCTCGGGCGGATGCCTTGCAGCTGGACGCGGCTTCTTCCACATCAACTCGCATGGAGGAGCAGAGCCATGTCCGTTCTCACCGTATTCGGATATAAACGTAAAAGAGACCTCACTCAAAGAAGCTCTCAGATCAAAGCTGTTCACAGCACTCAGAAGCAGTGACATCCTTGCGGATGACCACAAGGGCGGATGCGTTCTTAATGAGAAGAGGGATCAGGTGGAAACCCTGCTTGGACTATAAAACCTATGGAATACTATAAAACGATAAAACTGAAAGACGGCAGAACATGCATCCTGCGCAATTGTACCTCAGAGGACGGAAAGGCCGTGCTTGATGTCTTCAATCTGACTCACGAGCAGACTGACCGGATGCTTACATATCCGGATGAGATGACCTTTACTGTCGAACAGGAGGCGAAGTTTCTGCAGGACAGAACAGACAGCTCAGATGAAATCGAGATACTGGCTGAGGTCGACGGAAAGGTAGTCGGGACAGCAGGTATCAGCTGCGTTGGAAGGAGAGAAAAGCTGAAACACAGGGCCGAATTAGGCATTGGTATCGATAAGGAATACTGGGGCCTCGGTATCGGGCGTGCCTTGATAAAAGCATGTATAGAATGCGCTGAAACGGCCGGCTATGCTCAGGTGGAACTTGATGTGACTGCGGATAATGAAAGGGCGATCGCGCTTTATATGAGCGAGGGCTTTGTTGAGTTCGGCAGGAACCCAAAAGGGTTCCGGTCACGCGAAAGCGGCTGGCAGGAACTTGTACTGATGAGACGTGAACTGTCCGGAGGGAGTCAGGAATGAAGATAATACTGTGCGGAAAAGGCGGATGCGGAAAGAGCACCGTTGCCACTCTTCTTGCGAGAGCATATCAAAAGGAAGGAAAGGATGTGCTGGTCATCGATTCCGATGAGTCGAACTACGGGCTTCACAGGCAGCTTGGCTTTGAATTGCCGGAAGATTTCACGCACTATTTCGGAGGCAAAAAAGGCGCATACCGGGTGTTCGATGAAAAAGGCAAAGTTTTCGATGACAGGTGGCATCTTTCTGATATTCCGGAGGAATTCCTTTCCGGAGAAGAAGGACTTCATCTTATGGCGGTGGGCAAGATCGCAGAGGCAGAAGAAGGCTGCGCCTGCGGCATAGGCTTTACAGGAAAGATGTTCCTCGACAATCTTGAGACCGGCGATGATGACATAGTCATCACAGATACGGAAGCCGGAGTAGAGCATTTCGGGCGCGGACTGGACAGATGCGCTGACGTGATACTCATGGTTATTGATCCGTCATTTGAGTCGATCCATCTGTCGGAAAAAATATATGATATGGGCAAGGCGCTGGACAAACCTGTCTTTTTCGTCATCAACAAAGCAGACTGTGAACAGGCTGCAATGGTAAGAGCGGCGATACGTGACAAGGATGCCGTGATCGCGGAAATATCCGCTCAGACAGAGATAATGATGGCAGGACTCAAAGGGGAACCGTTGGACTGCGACTGCCCGGGTATCCGGAACATCATGGAGACAGTTTGTGATTTTAAATAAAAACAAAAGCAATATTTGTTGATATTCACAAAGCAACGTAGTACCATAGCGCTATATTTAAAAAACCAGTTAACAATCAAAAGGACCAAATGAAACAGAGAATCAACTTCGCAGCAGAATACTATTATTATTACTACCTCAAACGGTAGCTGTTTTGCTGTGAGTAGTATGATAATGTGACAAACGCACATAGTTGATGACGCTCCGCAGCAGACAGCTGCGGAGCTTTTGTTTTGGGACAGAGAAAATTTAAGGAGGATTACTGCAATGCCCGCAATCAAGTTTTATGATCACGAACCTCTTCCGGTGGAGATGCATAAGGTAAAGATAGTTCAGCAGCTTACGCTGCTGCCGGCCGACCAGAGACTGGAAAAGATGAAGGAAGCCGGGTTCAATACCTTCCAGCTCCACAACGGGGACATATTCATGGATATGCTCACAGACTCCGGTGTAAACGCGATGAGCGACCAGATGCTCGCAAGCATGATGACGCCTGATGATGCCTATGCAGGGAGCGAATCGTTCTTCCGTATGAGGGACAAGCTCGAGGAGATATTCGGCATGAAATACTGTCTGCCTGCGCATCAGGGAAGAGCTTGTGAAAACATACTCGCGACCAGATTCGTAAAGCCGGGAAACTGCGTGATCATGAACTATCATTTCACAACGGCAAAAGCTCATATAACCAGACTTGGCGGCCATGTTGAGGAGCTTGTAAAGGACGAAGGCCTTGTATCGCAGAGCGATCTTCCTTTTAAGGGGGACATCGACCTCGATAAACTGGAGGCATGCATAGAAAAGGAAGGCGCAGACAATGTTTCCTTCATGAGACTTGAGGCCGGCACCAACCTGATCGGCGGACAGCCTGTATCGGTTCAGAGCTTCAAGGATGCCTGCGCCATCGCCAGAAAGCACGGAATACTGTCGGTGCTGGACGCATCGCTCCTGCAGGATAACCTCTACTTCATAAAGATACGTGATGAAGAACGCAAGGACATGTCCGTGCGCGATATCACAAGAGAGATCGCTGACCAGTTCGACATGATATATTTCTCAGCCAGGAAGTTCGGCTTTGCACGCGGCGGAGCAATTCTGGTAAGGGATGAAGAGCTTTTCCATTCGATGGAGGATCTGGTCCCTATGTTCGAAGGCTTCCTCACATATGGCGGCATGTCCGTGCGCGAGATCGAAGCAATGACTGTCGGTTTTGATGAGTCGATGGACATGGACATTATCTCTCATGGTCCACAGTTCATAAAGTACTGCGTTGACAAGCTCGTCGAGTACGGCGTGCCGATGATAACTCCTGCGGGCGGTCTGGGAGCACATGTGGATGCTACCAGCTTCGTTTCACACATCCCTCAGCAGGAATACCCTGCCGGAGCCCTTGTATGTGCGTTCTACCTGTGCGGCGGTATCCGCGGAATGGAGCGCGGAACCCTTTCCGAGGAGAGAAATGCTGACGGAAGCGAAAGATTTGCATCGATGGAGCTGGTAAGGCTGGCATTGCCGAGACGTGTGTTCACCCTTTCCCAGGTGGAATACGTGATAGACAGGGTCAAGTGGGTATACGATCACAGAGACATGATAGGAGGACTGAGGTTCGTGCATGAACCTGCGACACTGAGATTCTTTACCGGCAAACTCGAAGCGACATCAGACTGGCCTGAAAAGCTGGTTGCCGCATACAAAGCGGATTTCGGAGAGGATCAGTAGATCTGACCTTACTAAGCGCAAACGGCTGTCGAAAGACAGCCGTTTTATATGGTAAAATAACTGTGTATTTGGTTTACAAACGAAAGGATATCTGATATGACGGATTATGATCTTATGTGCAGACAGCTTGAGAGCCTGTCTGAGGGCGTGACGTGGGATATCACAGTGCTTTCCAACGCAGCAGCTCTTATCTGGGACACGCTTGGTGATATCAACTGGGCAGGATTCTATCTGATGAAAGAAGGGCAGCTCCTGCTGGGGCCATTCCAGGGAAAGCCGGCATGCACGGTCATTGAGGTCGGAAAGGGCGTATGCGGCACGGCAGTAGCTGAGGACAAAACCCAGCTGGTGAAGAACGTACACGAGTTTCCGGGGCACATAGCCTGCGACTCGGCAAGTAATTCGGAGATAGTCGTACCGGTACATTCCGGAGGCTACGTTTATGGAGTGCTCGACATAGACAGTCCGCAGTTCGGAAGGTTTTCGGAAGAAGACAGAGACGGCCTGGAAGCATTTGTACGCATACTGGAATCCGCAGAAGCCATAAAATAGAAAAGGGAGGAATGAGATGTTTATCAGTGAAGTAATGACGACTGCACCGCAGGATGAGCGCGGAGCACTTGAAACAAAGACATATCAGGAACTGGAGAGACTCAATATAAAGTACGAGAGAGTCGACAACGATTCTGTTGAGGCGATGGAAGAGTGCGTGGAGATTTCCAAAAAGCTCGGAGCAGAGATCCGCAAGACGATCGTAGTATGCAACAGACAGAAGACGCAGTTTTTCCTCGTTATCCTGCCTGCAAACAAGAGATTCGACTCAAAGCTGTTCGCCGCAATGATGCGTACGGCAAGAGTATCATTCGCTTCGCCTGAGGACATGCAGAATGTGATAGGTCTCACACCGGGTGAGGCTTCGGTCATGGGCATACTCAACGATCCTGAGGGAAAAGTAAAAGTCGTGATCGACAAAGCGGTGGCAGATGCTGAGTGGTTTGCCTGCAATCCGGGAGCCAACACTTCACACCTCAGATTCAAGACAAAGCAGCTCATCAACAACTTCCTGCCTGCTGAAAAGCATAAACCTGAGATAATAATGCTTTAGGGAGAACAGCAAATGAAGACCATATATTTTGCAGGGGGATGCTTCTGGGGAACACAGAAGTATTTTGATCAGTTTGAGGGTGTTACGAGGACGGAAGTCGGCTATGCAAATGGTCCGGATAATGCACCGTCTTATGAGGACGTATGCGCGAGCAGCGGACACGCAGAGACCGTGCTCGTGGAATTCGACGAAAACGTAATAAGCCTTGAGAAACTGATATATTATTACTTCCTTGTAATCGATCCTACATCAGTCAACAGACAGGGTCATGATACCGGCATCCAGTACCGTACCGGCATTTATTACAGTGACCCGGACATGCTTGAGACCATCCGCAAAGCATATGATGAAGAGGAAACACTCATCGGAGCCCCTCTTGCGGTTGAAGTGAAACCATTGGCAAACTTCTTCACTGCTGAGGAGTATCACCAGAAGTATCTGGCTAAGAATCCTGCAGGCTACTGCCATATACCGGCGGAGTTTTTTACTCTTGCAGAAGATAAATAGACAGACAAGAAAAAGGGAATGGACAAAAAGAACTACTCAAGACTGCAGCTTATTTTCACTATGCTGCTCTTCGGTACGATAGGTACTCTTACGAGATACATCAACATGCCGTCGAGCATCATATGTCTTGGACGCGCTTTCTTCGGAGCGATAACGATACTGATTTTGCTGTCTGTACGCACAGAGAAGCCTGATACTGAAGCGATCAGAAGAAACTTCTGGTGGCTCCTCCTGAGTTCGACGCTGATGTGCTGCAACTGGATCTGTCAGTTTGAGGCGTACAAATACACGACTATCGCGACGGGTACGCTCTGCTATTATATGCAGCCGGTGTTTTACATACTTGCCGGAGCTGTCGTTCTTAAAGAGAGGCTTACAGTAAAGAAGATCTGCTGCGTTGCAGTGGCGTTCGGCGGAATGATACTGGTGTCAGGAGTTCTGCAGATCGGACTGCACTTCTCCGAACTGAAGGGAGTGATCTTCGGCGTGTCCGGCGGCTTTTTCTATGCAATGGTCGTGCTGATAAACAAGTATATGAAAGATATCTCACCGGTAAACACCACGATCATGCAGCTTGCACTGGTGTCGGTGATCATGCTTCCTTATTCAGCTGCGACCGGAGCTTTCCGTGAGGTCAGTATTACGACGGTTGGGATCATCTGCCTGCTTATACTTGGCGTGCTGCACACAGGCATCGGATATATCATCTACTTCGATGCAGTCAATAAACTGCCGACGCAGACAGTAGGCATCCTGAGCTACATCGACCCGGTCGAGGCTGTTATGCTCTCGGCATTCTTCCTTAAGGAGGCAATAAGCATATATACCGTCATAGGAGCTGTCATGATACTCGGAGCCGCAGCGATAAGCGAGCTTACGGACGACAAGAAAACAGCATGATAATTGCAGAGGTGATGTCTCATGAGTAAAGCACAGATAGAAAGAATCAAAAAGATGGAGTCATATCTGGATGAAGTCGGTACAGCTATCGCTGAGCTGACCGAAGCATTGAACAAATATGAGAAGATCCAGAACAAATTCTATAAACTCGAAGATTACTATGGCAGTAAAAAATGGATGGACGACTTTGAGGCAGATGAGGCGGGAAAACTGCCGGAGGATCTGAAAAGAGGCGTTCTGTCTGAGGACGCTGTATATGATCTGATAACAGACCATAGGGAACTGATGGCCGGAATGCAGAGAGCAGTTCTCAGATGCATGGAAGAGAACGAATTCTGAAAGGGATAATGGTGATGGCTATGAGAAATCACGAAGTAACGAATGTTCAGCTTCTGCTTGATGAAAAGGGCGAACTGAGAGAGCCGGGCTGGTCGAGGAGCCTTGTGCAGAAATACCGCAGGGACGACATCAAAGCGCCGGCATTCCGCATAAAAGAATGGGATTACTATCTGGTCGTGGATAAAGACTTTGCTGCTGCATTCACTATCTCCGATGATGGTTATATCGGCCTGCAGTCTGTGTCGCTGCTTGTGTTCGGAGAAGAGCCGTGGGAGCACACGGAAACAGTGCTCAATGCGTTCCCGATGGGCAAGCTGGGTCTGCCGAATGACTCATCCTACGGTACAACAAAATACAATGATAAAAGGCTGCAGATGAGCTTTGAAGTCAAGTATCAGACAAGGCACATCAAGTGCCATTTCGAGGACTTTATGGACGGCAAGACTCTTGACGCTGAAATAGTCCTTGATCAGCCGCCGATGGACTCTATGGTCATTGCGACTCCGTGGCCTGAAAAGCATGCTTTCTATTACAATCAGAAGATCAACTGCATGAGAGCTTCCGGGTATATCAGCTTTGACGGGAAAAAATACTGTTTCGATCCTGCGGCGGACTTCGGAACTCTTGACTGGGGCAGAGGTGTATGGACGTATGACAACACCTGGTTCTGGGGTTCCGGAAATGCTGACATAGACGGCAACAGCTTCGGATGGAACATAGGATACGGCTTCGGCGATACGAGTGCGGCTTCAGAGAACATGCTTTTCTGGAACGGAAAAGCTCATAAGCTCGACGATGTTGAGTTCGTGATCCCGGAAAGCGGGTACATGGACAACTGGAAGTTCACATCTTCGGATGGCCGCTTCGAGATGACCTTCGAACCTGTGCTCGACAGGGCGGCATGTCTTGATTACAAAGTGATCGTATCCGACCAGCATCAGGTCTTCGGAAAAATGAGCGGCAAGGCAGTACTTGACGACGGAACAGAGATCAACATCAAAGATGTTATGTGCTTTGCAGAGAAAGTACATAACAAATACTGACAGGAAATGACTGAAAGTATTCAAAAACTGAAAGAAATAATCGGAAGATCGAGGCGTATAGTGTTTTTCGGAGGAGCCGGCGTGTCAACAGCGAGCGGTATACCGGATTTCCGTTCAGAAGAGGGCCTGTACTCGGAGAGATTCAAAGGGAAATCGCCGGAGGATATACTGAGCGCGGCTTACTTTATGATGCATACGGCGGAATTTTACGATTTTTACCGCAGATATATGATATATCCTGACGCGAAGCCAAATGCTGTCCACAGATATCTATACAAACTCGAGAAGCAGGACAAACTGCGCGGCATAGTTACCCAGAACATTGACGGGCTACACAAAAGGGCAGGCAACAAAAGGGTCTATGAGCTCCACGGGAATGCATATGAAAACTATTGCGTAGACTGCGAGGCAGAGTATCCGCTTGAGAAGATACTTGAGAGCGAAGGCGTGCCGAGGTGTGACAGATGCGGTGGCATAATTAAGCCGTGGGTCGTGCTCTACGGAGAAATACCTGACAAATATACAATGATAGGCGCGTGCAGGGAGATCTCGGGCGCTGACACGATGATCGTAGCCGGTACATCCCTCGCCGTGGAGCCTGCCGCATCGCTGATCAACGATTTCAGCGGACGAAATCTGGTGGTGATAAACAAGGAACCGACGCCTGCAGACGAAAAGGCCACACTGCTGATAAGGGCAGATGTTGAAGAGGTGTTCAGGAAACTGGACGAAGAATAAAAAAACGGATCCCGGAGGATCCGTTTTATATTGCCTGCTTTAGCTCTGTTACTTTGCTCTTGCCAGTTCCACCAGCACTTCCACCATTTTTTCCAGTGACTGCACCGGTATGTACTCGGTGTTGGAGTGGAAATTCAGTCCGCCCGTTGAAAGGTTAGGGCAAGGCAGTCCTTCATATGTGAGCCTTGCACCATCCGTACCGCCTCTGATAGGAATGATTATCGGCTCTACTCCGCATGCCCTGAATGCAGCTTTCGCGTTATCTATCAGGAACATATGCGGTTCGATCAGCTCGCGCATGTTTCTGTACTGCTCGCGTATCTCGAGAGTGACCGAGTTCTCATATTTAGTGTTGAAGTAATCAACACACTTGCGCATGAGCGCGATCTTCTTTTCGAAAAGAGCGGCATCATGATCTCTGATAATATAACGGGACTCCGCTTCTGCCGGGGTACCGGTCAGCTGTGTCATGTGGAAGAAACCGTCATAGCCATTGGTATATTCAGGTCTCTGCTCCTGAGGGAGCATTCTCTCGAGCTCGGTCGCGATCCTGACAGCGTTGATCAGGACATCCTTGGCATATCCCGGATGTATGTCGCGCCCCTTGAAGTATACACGCGCCTCGGCAGCGTTGAAGTTTTCATATTCAAGTTCTCCGATAGGGCCTCCGTCGACAGTGTATGCATAATCCATTCCGAAGCCTTCGATGTCGAAATAGTCCGCACCTCTGCCGACTTCTTCGTCTGAAGTGAAGGCAATACCGATTTTACCGTGAGGGATCGACGGATCGTTTATGAAAGTTTCAGCCATAGTCATGATCTCGGCGATACCGGCTTTGTCATCGCTTCCGAGAAGTGAGACACCGTCGGTGACGATGAGATCGCAGCCCACATAGTCCCTGAGCTCGGGATAGACGTCCGGATCGAGAGAGACTTCTTCATTAAGCATGATCACACCGCCGTCGTAGCTTTTGTGGATCCTGGCGTTACTCGCGTCTCCCGGAGCACTCGGTGATGTATCCATGTGTGAGATGAAACCGAGCGCCGGAATGTCGGCTTCCTGATTTGAAGGGATCTCGCCGTATACATAGCAGTGCTGATCATCGAATCTTACATTCGAGATGCCCATCCCGGTCATTTCTTCGGCCAGAAGTCTTGCCAGACGGAATTGCTTGGCTGTGCTTGGTGAGGTGGTGCTGTCTTCATCAGACTGCGTGTCTATCGAGATATACCTCATGAATCTGTCAACAATGCTGCTCATTGAATAATGTCCTCCGGAATGTGTTATTTTCGGACCCAATCTCCCTATATGATGATACTGTTTTTCGGGAGCTTTGGCAATTGAGGATTGGAATTGAAAAGGGCGATGTATTTCAGATAAAATGACAGTTCAGAGGGGCATTTACAATTAAAGAAAACAAGTGATTATTCATACATATTTTACAAGGAGATACTGATGGAAAAACAGGAAAATGCAGTTCTTACAGTAGTAGGCGTAAATGACGTCGGCATCCTAGCCAAGACAGCTGCGTGTGTAGCAGAAGCCAATGGCAATGTGGTTCAGGTATCACAGATAGTCATGGATAAGTTTTTTACCATGACCATGCTCATAGACATAACGGGACTTAAGAACAGCATACAAGAACTCGAAGACACGCTTATGAAAAGCCTCCCGGGCATGGAAGTGCATCTCATGCACGAAAATATCTTCAACTCGATGCACAGGATCTGATCAGCGGGAGGAAGGCAGACATGTATGACGTAAAGGACATCATGGAAACGATCTCCATGATCAGAGACAACAATCTGGACATACGTACAACTACAATGGGCATTTCGCTCATCGACTGTGCGGACACCGATATAGATAAATCATGCACCAAGGTATATGACAAGATCTGCCGCCTGGCAGGAGATCTCGTATCAGTCGGTGAGGATATTTCAGCAAAGTATGGTATTCCGATCGTAAACAAGAGAGTGTCGGTAACACCTGTCTCAATGCTTGTGGGAGTTTCGGGCGGGGATCCTGTCAAATATGCAAAAGCTCTCGACCGCGCTGCCCATACGATAGGGATAAATTTTATCGGAGGCTACTCAGCCCTGGTGCATAAGGGGTTCAGCGCAGGCGACATGGAACTTATAGAATCGATCCCGCGCGCACTGGCTGAAACAGAGCTGGTATGCTCGTCGGTCAATATAGGATCCACACGTGCCGGCATCAACATGGATGCAGTGAAAAAGATGGGCACCATCATAAGAGAAACAGCTGAACTTACTAAAAATGATCAGTGCATGGGCGCAGCTAAGCTTGTTGTGTTCTGCAATGCGGTTGAGGACAATCCGTTCATGGCGGGTGCGTTCCATGGCACGGGAGAGGCTGATCATGTGCTCAGCGTAGGTGTATCAGGCCCCGGCGTGGTCAGATCAGTGCTTGCGGGCATGCCTAAAGACGCTCCGCTCGATGCAGTATCAGAAACCATCAAAAAGACGGCCTTCAAGATCACAAGAGTAGGGCAGCTCGTAGGTTCTGAGGCGGCTGAAAGGCTGAATACGCAGTTCGGCATAGTGGATCTGTCACTTGCACCGACGCCTGCGATAGGCGATTCAGTAGCGCACATCCTGGAAGAGATCGGGCTTGAGCAATGCGGAGCACACGGAACGACTGCTGCCCTGGCCATGCTGAATGATGCAGTCAAAAAGGGCGGAGTGATGGCTTCCTCAAGTGTAGGCGGATTGTCAGGTGCCTTTATTCCGGTAAGTGAAGATGCCGGAATGATAGATGCGGCAAGAGAGGGAACTCTTTCAATTGAAAAGCTTGAAGCAATGACTGCTGTATGCTCCGTAGGTCTCGATATGATAGTCGTGCCGGGAGATACAACAGCTGATGTTATATCTGCGATCATTGCAGATGAAGCAGCTATAGGCATGGTAAATTCAAAAACTACCGCAGTAAGGCTGATACCGGCGATAGGACTTGCCGAAGGAGAGGAACTCAACTTCGGCGGACTGCTCGGTTACGGACCGGTAATGCCTCTGCGTACCAAATCACCATCAGTAATGATAGCAAGAGGCGGACGCATACCGGCGCCGCTTCAGAGTCTGAAAAACTAAAAGAAAAGAGCCTTGGGATCTGATGATTCCAAGGCTCTTTTGGTGCGCGCGGAGGGATTCGAACCCGCGACCTACTGCTACCCCTGGAATCATTGAAAAAACTCCAAAATCTTCGTATTTTTTACAGAATCCTCAGATATCAGCAGATACCGCTTTTGATATCTGCTGACATCTTTGGCCACTTCGTATTACATCTAACGCTGACCTATAACTTTCGTGATAAAAAAGAGATAAGATATCACCTTTTGATCGCGGGCTCATTGTTACCCGGACCTTAGATCATTCTGTCGCGAGTGTATATCCGGCGATCTTTTCTACAGCATCAAGCTTCTTCTGAGCACTGACAGCAATGTAGTATTTTGAGGTAGTAGAGATATCTGCATGACCCATGAGCTTGGATGTATCCTCTATTGGCACTCCTGCTCTGCTTAGGTTAGTACCAAAGGTATGCCTCAATGCATGGAACTTATGATAGTTGATCTTTCTACGTTCACATGCTCTTACGATCGCTCTGCGGATATTCCTCTGATAAAACGATGTCCCGGTGGTTGTGGTAAACAGGTAGTTGGTTTTATAACCATACTCTTTCATCTCTTTCAGGCGGACCTGCTTATGGATCTCAAGCTCATTCATAACAGCTTTAGAAAGCGGAATAATCCTATTGCTGCAGGCTGATTTCGTTTCGACTATGTTTGTCGAATAACTTGTGTCGCCATCGATTGGCGATACGTCAGATGACTGCTTGGTGATATAGAGCATGTTGTCATGAATATCATCATACGTCAGTGCCAGCAATTCACCGATCCTCGCCCCGGTATTGGCTGCCAGAATGATCAGAAATCTCATGGTAGTACCAGAAAACTCGTCTGCAAGAACCTGTATTTCTTCGTCTTCCCATACTTCGACTTCCTGAACACTTTCGGTGCTCTGAGGGCGCTTGGGAACCACCAGACTTGTAGTTATATTACGGCACCAGCCATTCAGCTCAGCATAACGGTAAAAGTGCTTGAGAAAACTGTTCAGAGCTTTCATGGAACTGTAGCATGCATCAGATTCGTTATAGAAATTCTGCATATCCATCGCAGTTACTTCTGACGCAAGCATTCCACATATTCTGGCGGGCTGGAGGATTCTTTCGTATACACCGATATATCTCACCTTGGTCGTGTTCGCGAAATCTGGAGAGATCCTGAATACTGTATCTTTCCACTCATCGATCATTTCCCCGAGACATCGGTTGTCTTTGGATAGGCCTTTTGCCCGACGATCCATATATTCCCTGTATTTTTGTTCAGCATCACTTTTGCAAGTCCCGTAGAAAGCCTTCCGGTCATCAACCCATATGCCGTCTTTGTTCAGCTTCATGCCTACCTTACGGTAGATCCTGTAATACGTTTTTCCATTGATCACACAATTTGTTTTCTTTGCCATAGTATCATCTCCTAACTGTAACAATAAATGAGCGGATGTAATGTAATTCGTTAGATTCAGATGATACGTAGCTTAGATGTGTTAATGACCACCTCCTTGAAACCAAATTCTGTGACTGATTTTATCATCGCGGCAGGGTCGTTACAAACCTGTACCGTTATGAACTAAGATACTTTATCGCTCGAGATCTCTTTTATCTTCAAGCAGTGGATAATTTGACATATCCAGTGATGCTAGTGTCCGCATCTGGTTTACAGCCATATTTCGCAAAAGAACAAGCCTTTCGGATTGGCTCTTACCCTGCTCAATAAGGATCGCGTTATAGCTCTCTGTATATACCGCTCGTTTTGAGCGCAGTGCACGGTCTTTTTAAGCAGGCTTGCCGCTCGTTTTGAGCAAGCTTACCGGTGCGCTGAGCAATCCGCCGGTCGTTCATGTTCAGTTGCCACGCTAGAATTGAGCACCCGTGAC
>JAFRJV010000042.1 GCA_017432075.1 Mogibacterium sp.
TAAATAAGAAGGGCAGCAAGCCCCGTACTCACGAAAGTGGGTGCGGGGCACTTTTTATGCCCTGATTCTGCTGCATGTCTGCCAGACACTACCGAAAGGAGCATGGCAGTCATGCATATACATTCAATACTTCTGCCTGAGTGCAGACCCCCGTAGGCCGCGTGTTTTTCGCAGGTTACATCAACGTTTCGGAAAACACGGAGGCTTACAAATGAAATACAAGTACGAATTCGCAAATGAGAACAGAACCATTGAGATCAGTGAGGAATGGATCAGCGTCCTGGAGGAACTCGACAGACTCGAATACAACAACAATCACGCCGAAACCAGAAGGCATGTCTCACTCGATGACGGAGAAGACGGCGAGTGGCTCAGCACAGAAAGAGGAGAAGTCTATTACAGATGCGCCGGTCAGATCTTCAGCAGACATGATGACAGATTTGAAGACGGCAGAAAGAGCCTGTCCGAAAAGCAGGAAGAACTCTATGAATCTGTCTACGAATACGGCGACAGGATCAATGATTATGCGCATGACAGCGGCATCGAACAGTCCACCGCATCCAAGAGGAACAGGGCCGTAATAAAAAAATTTAAAAAAGTTTTTGAATAATGCCATATTTTTGGCCTTCCCGTGGCCTACAGGTGAGAGGACTAATTAAAACCTCTCGGGAACCTACAGAACTGAATACACATTCAATCAGGTACGAGCCCTGGAATATGAGGCGACAAGCCTCGAGCATGCAGGACCGATGCGCCAAGACCCTGATCATATCAGGCGAGCGATCAACATCACGGGTCCAAAAGGAAGACGGCAACTTCAATGTGCGATGACAATCCCAGGGTACAATGATACTTCCGCTTAGTCACAGCCTTGCAGCAATGCGGGATCACGCAATGAGGGCGGCTCCGTAAGATCTGCGGGGAAGGGTAACGCCTTATGAAGGGATCCGCTAGTCCCTGCCTGATGGTTTCCCGGTGAACTGGGGATGTCGAGGACAAATACAGGATCGAAACAATGACAAGTAAGACGGCGTGTCTGAGGATACTTTTTGCATCCTCCGACACGCCTTCCTTATATACATGATTTTCGATTTTGACTCGAAACACCCAGTGCAGGGAGACCTGTGTATTCGATAACGGAAACGGAGGAAAAAGAAAATGGCAAAACTCTTTGAGAACAACTACAGGACCAATCCTTACGTATACGGAATGGTTAATGTGCTTTCGAGCTTCTGCAGAGATTACGCGGAGGCTAACAGAGCGCTTGAAAAGAACCCTGATGACACACGCTGCATGATGGTCAGAGCCTACTGCGTAGACTTCGCGAACTATCTGAGCGAGACGACAGGGCTCGGCTACGGCAATGTCGGAGAGCTGATAGTGAGAATGATGGAGGCGGGAAGCGATGAGAAATAACTACAGAGAAGACGGCTTCGTCTGGTTCGAGGATCAGATAAGCGAGATGGCGGATCTGCTGATAACAGTGCAGGGCATCCGCTACATATATCTGAAGAGACGCGACCGCAGCTGGATCGAAAGGATCGGCGACGAAGACATGAGATTCGCACTCATGAGCATGTCGGAGATACAGCTCAGAATGATTGAAGAGCTGATTTTCGAAGACAAAACGGTAACGGACATCCGCAGAGAACTGAACCTCACTATCACGGAGATCCGCATGGAGATAAGAGACATGAGAAAGGCGCTGCTTGCGGCGATGTGAAGGTGGCAGATATGAGAAGGATCTATTTTGACAACAGTCACGGCTATGAATCACTTGCAGAATGCATAGTGCTGCAGGCCGTCAAGGACTACACCCGCTCCTACAGAGCAGTGCTCAGGAATCCTGAGAACAAAAAGGCGGCAGCCATGATGAAGGAGTGCGAAGACTTCATTGAATCCAGATGGTTCAGAATGCTCTGCGATCTCGATCCGGAAGAACTCCTTTTCAGACTTGACCTGGATATCGAGACTGAATTCTACAGGAGGCTGATATGAGCAAACTGATAAACAAGTGGGAGAAGCCCTTCCATGTAGAGCGGGGAGATGTGTATATGGGGGCGGTCAATCTGGACTCTGACCCCCAGAAAGGGATCCAGCGAGGTTACAGGCCTCTTCTGGTCACGCAGAGCGACTGGCAGAACCGGAAGTCCGAATCTGTGATAGTCGTTCCGGGAACATCCGAGCTGAAGAAAACTGGTATGTGCACCCATGTTGTGATACCGCTTACGCGTGGTTTATCCCGGCAAACGATGTTCTGCTGCGAGCAGCGCGCCGTGGTGAATGTCAATCAGTTTGAGAAATACTGCTGCACGCTGCCGCCGGACATCATGAAGAAGATAACCAGAGCCTGTCGCCTGGCAGAGCGCGGCGCGAAGATCAAATGCAGAAAAGCGAAGAAATAGCAAGAGTAAATAAAATTTCACATTATGATGTTAAGAATTGACCACCCGGAGTAACGTGATATTACAAACTCCGGGTGCACACGGAGGTCAACATGAGAGATACACAGACGCATAAACAGTGCATTTCGAGCGAACTCCGCTTCTATACAGTAAGCGAGCTGCAGGAACTCCTTGGATGGAGTGAAAGAACAGTATTGAAACTGTTTAATGATCCGTCGTTCCCGGCCGCGGATTTTGGCCGGACAAAGGTGGTAGAGGCTCATGCAGCAATAGAGTACTTCTCGAAGCGCCATGACAGAGACAGAGAAAGATACTGGCAATAGAAAGGATACAGCAAAATGGCAAGAA
>JAFRJV010000043.1 GCA_017432075.1 Mogibacterium sp.
CGAAACACCTACTACAGATAACCCGGATGGCACTGATGCAGCAACTATCGACGATAACGAGACCCCTAAGACCAACTGGGGACTGATCGGCGGCGGTGCAGCAGTTGTAGCAGCTATAGCTGCAGCAGCACTGATCGTTGCTAGACGCAGAAGAGATGAAGATGCTGAGTGATAATATTCAGCAATACGACTATTCTGAGTCTGGAATTATAGGGTAAAACAATAATGAGGAAATCAGACTGAAAAAACTGATTTCCTCATTTTATTATGCAATATTTTAGTTACGGGGACGGCTTTGGCTGCTCTCCTTTTTTGCATTAAACATATGTCGAAAATAACGTCATTTAAAATTAAAAAATGACGGAAGATGTGACGTAACGACAAATATAATGATTTAAACTGGAGTCGTCTGCTTGAAAGAGAAAGACACCGGACAAAAAATGTAAAAAATATATCAATTAATCGTCATTATAAAATAAAAAGTGACGTATATAATGACGCTATTTCTGATAATATCTCATTGACACTGAAGAAGTTAATCTTTCGGATTAATTAACTTCAGTAGAAAGACCATTATATCTATTTAATTATTTTTAACGGAGGTACAGCACTCATGAAACGTATCAATCTTTTAAACAGATTTGTATCGCTTCTTCTGTGCGCGGCTATGGTTATCACATACCTGCCGGGATCTGCTTTCATCTTCGCCGAAGACGGTGGAGATGATTCAGCTGCGGCAGCTGTTGAGAACCCTAAGCCGTCCGAATCCGAGAGCAGCAGCGATAATGCTGAAAAGGAGAAAAAAGCTCCTGAGGCTCCTGCGGTTCAGGCGGCACCTGCTAAGACAGAGCCGCCAAAGGAGAATGCAAGCGAATCTGTGCCGGTAGAAGACGAGAGTCTTCCGGCGGCAGATGAGGGCGGGTCTGATGAGACCAGAGGCCCCCCTGAAGCAGAAACAACAGAACAGGTTGGATCTGATGAAGGCTCTGCTGATGCATCTGCTGATGCAGTAGTGGAAGCGGCACCGGAAGCTTCTGAAGCACAGACGGAAGAAGCTGCTGAAGAGCCGGCTCCTGCTGAAGAAGAGGAAGCCAAGGAAGAAGAAACCTGGACAGTTACTTTCTACAACAGGGATGCCATAGTCCACAAGACAGTCGAGGTCGAGAAGGGCAAAGCAATCGGAGGTAAGCTCCCTGCAACTATTGCCCGCGAAGACTACAATGCTTACTGGGCTATCGGCGAAATCATTACAGGAGGTCAGGGAAAAGAGATCAAAGTAACCGGAGCCAGAATCGACAGCGGCTTCACACCAACTAAGGATACAGTTATCGTTCCTGACTATGATCCGATCTCGTACACAGTTTCGTTCTATGAGAGCGAAGATGCTGCGACACCAATGGCTACGAGAAAGGTCTCTGCAGACTCTAACTACTGCGTAAATGACATTCCTGCTGTTCCGGGCAAGGATGGCTTTGCAGGAAAATGGGTCTACAGCGGTGGTAATTTCGACAACACAGTTGCGAGCCACGCAGACAGAAAAGTCTGGGCTGAGTATGACCAGACGATCTTCACGGTAACCTTCACTGTAGAGGGAAAGGAATATCAGAAAGACACCTATTATTCAGGAGACAGTCTGACACTTCCATCCGCTCCGGTAGTTGAAGGTAAGGATTTCGAAGGCTGGTTTGCCGGAGAAAAACAGTACAAGGGCGGCGAGAAGGTCAATTCGGACCTCACTCTGGCTGCTAAATTCGACAATCAGTTCAGTGTCACCTTTGTTATCAGCAATGAAGATGAGGAGATCGAAAGACTTTCACAGTACTTCAGAGGTGATGGCGAAGCTATCGGCACAATGCCTGAGGACCCGTTCGTAGCAGGAAAGATCTTCGAAAAGTGGGTCGATGAGAAAGGCAACACCGTTACAGCTGAAACAATCGTAAAGGGCGACATGGTTGTCAAGGCTGAGTTCAAAACGATCGATGTTTACAGGATCACTGCCGAATACTACTATTTGAATGACCGCGGCGAAGAGATCATTTTTAACACCGACTTTATTGAGCTCGAAGCTGAAGAGCTGCCTTACACGATCACAGCTCCGTCGACAACTCAGACTAGCGGTGACCAGGTAGCGGGTTCTCCGATCTATTATCCGGAGACTCCTAGCATGGAAATCAAAGCTTCGGACTTTGATAACGAAAACACAAAGAAAGTAAGATTCAAGTATGTAGCTTATACGGCAGAGTATGATTTCGTCTACATGCTCAAGGATCTTGAAGGTGATGGATACACAGAGATCCCTGACTCAAGAGACCCGAACGTAAGGGGAGTTCTTAACAGCTACGTTACTCCTACAGTCAAAAACTTTGACTTTGCAACTCTCGAGCTTGCTGAGGGAGCAACCATCACACAGGCTAAAGGACAGGAACTGCGGGTTAAATACACCCGCAAAAACTTCCAGCTCACATATGAGACCAACGGCGGCAGCTACGTTGAGGGCACAACGGCTCCATATGGAACATCGATCGCACTTCCTTCAAGTAATCCGACAAAAGAAGGATATACATTTGAAGGCTGGTACAGTGATCCGGAGCTGACTGAAAAGGTAACCGGTTCTGTAACACTCAATGGCAATACTACACTGTACGCAAACTGGACCGGCGCAAGAGTAAATTATACGATCGTATACATGTTCGAGAAGTATAACGACGCCGGAACAAGCAGCAGCTACGTATACGACAACTCCAGAAATGGCACCGGAAATGTTGGCAGCACTGTAAGAGCATCATCTGCTCCGGCAGTCACAAGAACCGGATGGGAAGTCGATACAGAAAAGAATGCAACATCAAGCGTGGTAATTGCTGCAGATGGTTCTTCTGTACTGTATGTGTACTACAAACTGACAGAGTACACACTGAACTTCGACAGAAACAGCCGTGGATGGATCATCGAGCCGGATGGAACTACTACCACAGACACCTACTCATTTAAGACTAAGATAGGACAGGATATTTCAGGACTTTGGCCATCGGCTGACTCCACTACCAGATACTTTACAGGCTGGCAGAAAAATGGTCAGGGAACGAGATATATCACCAAGCAGCTTATCATGAATACGGGTCTGCTGCCGACCAGTGGTACATCCGTAACCTATTATGCAAACTGGAGCGATTATGCAAACCAGAGAACAGTCAATTATTATCTGGAAAATGCAGATAATGATCAGTACACAAGATCAGAAACATATAGTCAGACATATTACTCAGATGCTGGAAGCCTGAATCCAAAGGAAATCACCGGCTATACATATGATCACAGCCAGAATAGCGGAAACACTTATAACTTCTACTATAAGCGTGACAGATTCAAAATTGATTACTACTATGGCAGCACAAGGCTTAACACAATAAATGATGTCAAGTTCGATGCAAATATCAACAAGGCTCCGTATGTATGGACACCGACTGCTGCGCAGTGCGGAGTAGACAGCGATTACACCTTTGCAGGATGGTATGCTGACTCCGGTCTGACATCGAAGTACACATTCAGCACAATGCCGGCATCCAATCTGGTTGTTTACGCAAAGTGGGATGCTCCTTCGTTCACAGTCAGCTTCGTAGATGGTGACGATACTTCGAGCCAGCTGGCAGACAGCCAGACAGTTGAAAAGTACAAAAAGGCAGAAGTGCCATCGAATCCTTCCAAAGCCGGATTCGTATTTGACGGATGGTATACTACTGCAGACGGAAACACACTTTTCGACTGGAACACTCAGATCACTGAGAACACTACAGTTTATGCACACTGGACAAGAGCTACTCTCAGCTACACTGTCAGATACCTTGATGAAAACGATGAACCTGTTGCAGCAGAAAAGGTGGTTTCAAATCCTAACTTCGTGATAGGCCAGGAAGTCACCGAGAAAGCTGTCGCAGTGACCGGTTACAGACCTGCTGCAAATGAGATGACTCTGAAGCTGACAGGTGTTAATGAGGACAATGTAATTACTTTCGTATACAGCGAGAAAGCTACAGAAACTAAGTATGTTGTACACTACATCATCGATCCTGAAGAGATCAGCGGAAACATCAAAGTCGCAGCTGACAAGGAAGAGACCGTTTCCGGCGATACAGCATCTGTTGTAGAGCTGGCTGCAGCTGTAGACTATGCAGCACTTTATGCAGCACATCCTGAGCTCGAAGGTATCGAGTTCCATCCTGACCATGCTGAGCAGTCACTCGTTCTCACATCAGACGAGTCAAAGAACGTTCTTACGTTCAAATACTCAAGCTTCAAGAATGCAACAGTCAAGGTACACTATGTAGACGTGACCGGCAAATCGATCGCTGACGATGATGTACAGCATCTCAAGGTTGGAAAGACCTTCACACTGAGCCGCACACCTATCGCGGGCTGGGAGCTCAAAAATGCTGTTATCGGTTCAGGGACTACAGGAAGTGAAGCCGGTAACGCTTATAAGATCACTGAAGCTGTTTGCGAGAGCGGACTTGAGTTCACACTCGTATACCAGAAGAAAGCAACTATTACAGTTATCGGTGCAAGCAAGCAGTACGACGGAACAGCTCTTACTCTGGCTGCGGATCTTGCAGGACAGGTAAAGGTTGACGGTCTCCTTGAAGGACATTCACTGAGCTCCGTAGCTTACGACTATGACAATGCAGATTCTGCAGGCGGTAAAGGCAGATTAAACGCAGGTATTGCAACAGTTACTCCGAAGAATGCGGTTATCGCAGGCGCAAGCTCTGCAGATTACTACGCAGTTCGCTACATCAGCGGAACTCTCGAAGTAACAAAGATCAACGTAACTGTACGTATCGAGCCGGACCGCTGGACAGGCGCACCTTACACAGGTGAAGAGTACAAGGCCGGATTCACAAATCCTGTAAAAACAGTTGAAGACTACATTCTGATCAGCCATCCTGGATACAAAGCCGCATATATGGATGCGATCTGGGATGCATTAAAGAGCAAGGTGGATTATGACGCAGGTGCTGCGGGACTTCACTACTTCGGAATCTCTGAGAAGAATGCCGGTGAGCACACGTACAAGGTAGACTTCACAGCATCAGATCTTCCTGATAACGACAACTACAGCGTCAGCCTGTTCGTTCGTGACGGACTTCTGCAGATCCTGACGGCTCCACTCACGATCACAACTGCAACTGACAGCAAGCCTTACGATGGCACAGCTCTCACAAATCCTGAAGCTACACTTACAGGACTTGTTGAAGCTGATACGGATAAGGTTTCAGCTGAAGCTACAGGAACTATCACAGATGTTGGCTCAACCAGCAATACATACAAGATCAACTGGGGCGATGTCAAAAGCAGCAACTATGACATCACTGAGAACCTCGGAACTCTGACGGTAACTAAAGGTCAGCTGAAGATCACTGTCAAGGACAAGACTGTTCCATATAACGGACAGGACCAGAGCGGTTATACTCTTCCGGCTTCCATTACAGGAACAGGCGCAGAGATCTCAACCGATGAGTACAAGATCGAAGGACTCGCAAAGGGTCAGGTACTGACAATTTCGGGATATACACCTTCAACAGGTAAAGCTGTAGGCACATATGAGAACGGAAACATCGACGGCGCTGCAATTTCTGTAAAAGACGGCGATAAGGATGTGACTGGCTCATACGATGTTGAAAAGACTGCCGGAAAGCTGATCATCACTCCTGTCGACGAAGTAGTTGTTACGATCACAGGTCACAGCAACACAACAGACTATGACGGAGAAGAGCACAGAGTAAGCGGTTACGATGTATCGATCAGTAACCCGCTGTACACAGAAGCAGACTTCGAGTTCACAGGAACAGCAGCTGCAGCAAGAACGAATGTCGGAACGACCAACATGGGACTTGACGCAGACCAGTTCGTGAACAAGAGCAAAAACTTCAAAAAGGTAACATTCAACGTAACTGACGGATTCCAGACAATCGAGCCAATCGATGTAACAGTCACGATCGTTGGTGCAAACAATGCAACTAACTACGATGGCGAAGAGCATGAGGTTACAGGATACACTGTAAACTCCGGCAACCCGCTGTACACAGAAGCAGACTTCGAGTTCACAGGAACAGCAGCTGCAGCAAGAACAGATGTCGGAACAACCAACATGGGACTTGCAAAAGAGCAGTTCGTGAACAAGAACACTAACTTCGGAACAGTAACATTCGTAGTAACTGATGGTTATCAGACAATCAATCCGATCGAGGTTACAGTCACGATCGTTGGTGCAAACAACACAACAGATTACGACGGAAAGGAACACAAAGTTGAAGGCTACACAGCAACTGCTGACAATGTACTGTACGATGTGGATAAGGACTTCACATTCAGCGGCAACGCAAAAGCTGTAAGAACAGATGCCGGAACAACTAACATGGGACTTGCTGCAGATCAGTTCGTTAACACCAACACGAACTTCTCAACAGTAACATTCAACGTAACGGATGGTTTCCAGACTATCAGACCGATCGATGGCGTAAAAGTCACGATCGTTGGTAAGAACAACACAACAGATTATGACGGTGCTGATCATACAGTCAATGGTTACACTGCAACATCCAGCAACCCGCTGTACACAGAAGCTGACTTCACATTCAGCGGAGAAGCAACTGCAACAAGAAAGAATGTCGGAACAACCGGCATGGGACTTTCTGCAGACCAGTTCGAGAACACGAATGACAACTTCACAAATGTTACATTCGAGATCACGGACGGTTTCCAGACTATCGAGCCTATCGACGTAACAGTCACAGTAGTTGGTAACAACAACACAGCTGTTTACGACGCAAAGGATCATACGGTAGAGGGCTACACAGCAACTGCTGACAACGCACTGTACGATGTGACGAAGGACTTCACATTCAGCGGAGAAGCAACTGCAACAAGAAAGCTCGTTGGAACAACCAACATGGGACTTTCTGCAGACCAGTTCGAAAATACCAACACGAACTTCGGAACAGTAACATTCGAGGTAACTGATGGTTATCAGACTATCACTCCGGTTGATGAGGTAGTTGTAACGATCACAGGTCATAACGACACAACAGATTACGACGGTGCTGAGCACAGCGTAGAAGGCTACGATGTATCGATCAGCAACCCACTGTACACAGAAGCTGACTTCGAGTTCACAGGAACAGCAGAAGCTGCAAGAACAAATGCGGGCACGACCAACATGGGTCTTGCAGAGAGACAGTTCAGGAACACGAACGACAACTTCGACAAGGTAACATTCAAGGTAACTGACGGATTCCAGACAATCGAGCCAATCGATGTAACAGTCACGATCGTCGGTGCCAGCAACACAACAGATTACGACGGAACTGTTCATAGCGTCAGCGGCTACACAGCAACTGCAAGCACAGAACTGTACGATGTAAACAATGACATCGGATTCACAGGCACTGCAAATGCTCAGAGAGTTGATGTCGGAACAACCAACATGAACCTTGCTGATGATCAGTTCGAGAATCTGAACAGCAACTTCAAGAGCGTAACATTCGAAATCACAGATGGTTTCCAGACGATCAACAAGAAGAAACTGACTATCACAGCAGAAAGTGACAAGAAGGTTTACGACGGAGCACCTCTGGAGAACAATAACGTAACAGATGACTATAAGGCAGGCCTGGCAGCTACAGACAAGCTCGACAGCATCACAGTTACCGGTTCGCAGACACTCGTAGGCGAGAGCGACAACGTTCCAAGCGGCGCTAAGATCGTCAACGTACCTGGAATCGATGTTACAGACAATTACGATATCACTTATGTAAACGGAACTCTGAAAGTCACAGACGGAACAAACCCTGACGATCCTGGTCCGGTGCCTGACGATAAGGTAGTACAGAAGACAAGTGAGTCCGGTGCAAAATACCATATCGGCGACACAGTAACATGGAATATCTGGGTCAAGAACATCTATGACGAAGAGAAGAGCCTGGTTGTCACAGAGAAGGAAGGCGTTGTACTCAGCTCTTACCCTGCAACACTGACACCGGGACAGGAAATCACTATCACAGCTACTCACGTTGTAACAGCAGGCGATGTTGCAGCCACTGAGTATACAAACGAAGTTACAGTTAAGCTCGGAGACCTCGAGAAGCACGGCGACGATACAGTCAAGACAGAAACTGTCAAGATCACTATCACAGCTGCAAGCGACAAGAAGGTCTACGACGGAGAGCCTCTGACAAACGATGGCTATGAGCTTACATCAGGAGCACTGGCAAGCGGAGACAAGATCGATTCCGTAAAGGTCGTAGGAAGCCAGTTGCTGGTAGGCAGCAGCGCTAACGTTGCAAGCGGTGCCGTGATCGCAAGCTCGACAGGCGAGGATGTCACAAAGGCATACGATATCACTTATGTAGACGGAACTCTGACAGTCACAGACGGAACAAACCCTGACGATCCTGGTCCGGTGCCTGATGACAAGGTTGTGCAGAAGACAAGTGAGTCCGGTGCAAAATACCATGTCGGCGACACAGTAACATGGAATATCTGGGTCAAGAACATCTATGACGAAGAGAAGAGCCTGGTTGTCACAGAGAAGGAAGGCGTTGTACTCAGCTCTTACCCTGCAACCCTGACACCGGGACAGGAAATCACTATCACAGCTACTCACGTTGTAACAGCAGATGATGTTGAAGCCCGCGAGTACAGGAATGAAGTTACAGCTAAGCTCGGAGACCTCGAGAAGCACGGTGACGACACAGTCGAGACTGAGCCTATCAAGATCACTATCACAGCTGACAGCGCTAAGAAGGTCTATGACGGAACAGCTCTTACAAAGAAGACAGCATCACTGACAGGTGGTGAGCTGGCAAGTGGAGATAAGATCGATTCCGTAAAGGTCGTAGGAAGCCAGCTGCTGGTAGGAAGCAGCGCTAACGTTGCAAGCGACGCTAAGATCGTTAACGCAGCAGGCGAGGATGTCACAAAGGCATACGAAATCAGCTATGCAGACGGAACTCTGACAGTCACAGACGGAACAAATCCTGATGACCCTACACCGGTACCGGATGATAAGGTAGTCAAGAAGTCCAGCAACGGTGCAACATACCGTATCGGCGACACAATTGAGTGGACAGTCTGGGTCAAGAACATCTATGAAGAGGAAAAGACACTGACAGTCACTGAAGCTGCAGGCATGAACATCGTAAGCACAGTTCCTGAGAAGCTGGCAGCCGGCCAGGAGATCGAGATCAAGGTACAGCACGTAGTAACAGCAGCAGATGTTGCAGCCGGATCGGTCAAGAACGTAGTCAAGGTTAAACTTGGCGACCTTGAGAAGGAAGGCGATGACACAGTAGTTACTAAGAAGCTCGCTATCACGATCACAGCCGGAAGCGGAAGAAAGGTTTACGACGGAACAGCTCTGAGAGTCAACAGATTCTCGATGACAGCCGGCACACTGGCAAGCGGCGACAGGATCGCAAGCGTAAAGGTAACGGGAAGCCGTACTGCAGTAGGTACAAGCAAGAACGTTCCAAGCAACGCTAAGATCGTCAACGCAGCTGGCGAAGATGTAACAGCAACATACGATATCACTTATATCAACGGTCTCCTGAGAGTCACAAGAGCCGGTGGCGGCGGTGGAAACCCTACACCTGGCCCTACACCTGGAGGAAACCCTGGTGGCCCTGGTATCACACCTGCAGCACCTGTTGATGGCGATGCAGCAGTAGTACCTGAACAGCCTGTACCGGAGGCAGAGCCTGAGGTCGACATCCCTGATGAGGGAACACCACTCGCAGCTGGTGCATGGGCACTGATCAACCTGATCTGCGCAGCAGTAACTACACTCGGAGCAATCGTAGCACTCTTCCGCAAGAAAGAGGACGAAGATGAGGACGAGGACGAGCAGAACAAGCCAAAGACAGATGATGAAGAAGACGAAGACGACAACAGAGGCAAGAAGATGCTTGCAGCTAAGATCGCCGGAGCAGTTGCAGGAGTAGCTGGCCCAGTCGCATTCATCCTGACTGAGGACATGAGCCTGCCAATGCAGATGATCGATAAGTGGACACTCCTCATGGTAGTCATCCTGGCAGCACAGATCGTTGCAGCGATCTTCAACAAGAAGGCATCGGAACTCGATGACGAAGAAGAAGAGGAAGCTGGAGCGGCAGCTAACTAGGAAACACTGGGTGGATCGTAATCCAAACAAAACAAAACGTGAGACAGCCTTCGGGCTGTCTTTCGTTTTATTATCAAGGCGCTGATTGCCATTTACGCACTTTGATACTGCGTGATAAAATTATAAATAATCGATTAAATAACAACTAAGGGAGGGGTACCTCTCCCGGAATAGGCATCAGGCTTGAAGTTATCGTTACCGGACATAGGTGTATCTTTGACGGGCAAAACGTTCCGTTTCATGGTTCTGTCTTTCTTCGTTTCCAATATCATGACGGTACTGGGATCGGTGATGGACAGTTTTGCTGTGAGCAATACTATGGATGAGGCCGCGGTCTATCGGCAGCAGTCATGATCCTGACGCTGGTGTATACTCCGCAGATCGTAGAGTTTTTGCGGGTTTCACCTGACAGCGGAGCATTTGCCTGCTGCGTAGACTATCTCAGGGGCACGGTCATAGGGCTGCCTGCTATCACGGCGATGTCGATACTTACAAGAGGTGTACATATAGAAGGCAAGCGCGATATCGTGCTTCTTTCCGTTGCTGTCATGGTCGTGGCCAACATGCTGTCAGACCTGATGGGGCTGTATGTGCTTCACTTTGATGTTTTCGGCATAACGCTTGACACATCGTTCAGCTATTATGCGGGAACTGCGGTTCTTGTGTACTACTATTTCCGCCGGGATACGCTTGTAAAGCCTGTGTTTAAGGGAGCCTCCTTCGGGGAGATGATCTCGGTCAACAGGATAGGGACTGGCGGCAGGGATCATAAGCGTATGGTACAGCCTGACGCTCATGATCAAAGCAGAACTCATCAATATAGGGATCGCAGAGTTCAACGCCGAAACTATCGGCCTGCAGGCATATAACGTAACTGTCCAGGTCAACTATTTTGTAAATGCGCTGATGAGCAGCGCGGTCTCTGCGATGTTCCTGCTCGCGGGCATGTTCTCGGCTGAACAGGATAAAAAGAATTTCAAGAAAATCATAAAGCACGTTGTTACATACGAGTTCGTTACTACCGCAGTGTGCAGTGTTATGCTGTGGCTATTTGCGGACAAGATAGCGGAGCTGTATCTGAGCAACGTCAGCAGAGCGGTAATAGAAGGAACGGCAGCGTCGCTCAGAGCGTACACGGTGGGACTGATCTTCCAGATGATCGTTCTGGTATTTGCCAATTATATACAGTGCTTCAACCATAATATCATTCCCGTTATCGTGTATTTCATTTCCAATGTTCTGCTTGTTTTATACGGCGAAGCATACGGCGCTACTATAGCAACGTTCAGAAACACCAACGCTTCTGCCGGGATATTCGCAGGTGTCTCGGCCGGAAGCATCATCGCGGTCCTCATCCTGCCGGTGTTTGTATTTATCATAAACAGGATGAGCGGAGGCAGGGATCATCTGTGGATGTTCCCAAAGAATTTCGGTGTGCCGGCAAGCGACGAGATATCTGCCGATATCAGGACACAGGATGAGGTCATGGATTTCTCAGAAAGAGCATGGCGGTTCTGTGAGGAAAAGGGAGAACCGAAAAGGATCGCGTATCTCACGTCGCTGGCTGTTGAAGAAATGGCCAAGAATGTTATTGAGCATGGATTCACCAAGGATAAAAAGAAGCACATGCTGAGCGCCAGGATCGTACACAAGGAAGACGAGCTCATCATACGAATGCGCGACAACTGCGAGAGCTTTGATCCGAGAAAAAAGTACGAGCAGATCTACGCCGATGATGACGCCGGCGATAATTACGGGATAAGAATGATCATGGCTGAAGACGGCGAGGTGAGTTACACCACGATGTTCAACCTCAACAACCTGCTGATCCGCATAGGAAAAACAACTGACGGATAAACGGTGTGCGCTATTGGCGGGATGCGTTTTTTCAGGACTGCATTATAGTTTTTATTAATAAAATACTCATGCAAAAGGGAGTATATTAATTGTGTATGGTCATCGGAACGGCCGGTGACAGACATCAAAAAACAATGTAATTCTGACTAATATCGGAGGTATTGAAATGAGAATCGATGCAGGCGGCAAGCAGTGCCCTATTCCAGTAATCATGGCAAAGAAAGAGCTCGAAGCAGGCGAGCAGGATGTAGAAATCATCGTTGACGGCCCTACTCAGGTAGGCAACCTTGAGAGACTCGGCGATGCTCTCGGAAGAAAGGCTACAAGCGAGCCGTTCGGCGACAAGTTCCTCGTTAAGTTCGCAAACGGCGAGACCATCAAGGGCGCACAGGTCGCAGAAGCTGATACATACGCAGTATTCTTCAACACAAACGCTATCGGAACAAACAGCAGCGAGCTCGGCGGCAACCTCGCTAAGATGGCTATCTTCACACTCAGCGAATCCGAAAGAGTTCCTTCTTACGTCCTCTTCATGAACGAAGGCGTAAGGCTTCCGGCAGGCGACGAGCCTCAGATCATTGAGAACCTCAACACCCTCATCGAGAAGGGCACAAAGGTCCTCGTATGCGGAACCTGCCTCAACTTCTACGGCATAAAAGATGACCTGAAAGTTGGCACAGTAAGCAACATGTATGATATACTTGGCGCGATGCAGGAAGTCAGCAAGGTTATCAAGCTGTAATCTGTAAATACATAAACGGTGCACGGCCCGGAGATACATGAAAAAAGAGATGTCTGAACCGGGGGCGCGCATATATGAAAGGTTATTAATGGACGAATATTATCTTCTTACTTTTGAATCCACACACGCAGCGATCTCAACTGAGAAAATGCTGAAACCGGCTGAAGTCACCATTATGCCAGTCCCGAGGTTCATCTCGGCGAGCTGCGGTATTTCGGTGCGCATCCGCCCGGATAAGAAAGAAGAAGCGGAAAAGATATTCATCGATAACAGCAAGCTTACTGCTGATGACTACGCGTATTACCACATAATCCGCGGCGGCGCGGCAGGCGAGCCGACATGCGACAGACTCGAAGCCATAAAATAGCTATAGACTTTCGATTGGCAGGGGAGGGCCGGATGGCCGGATCCTGCAGCCCGAGCCAATAAAAGCAATAGACGAAGCGGTCCATCCGGGCCGCTTTTGACATTTTTGAAAAGTTTTCATAGGGGCAATTAGGTGCGCGTGGCGGCGTGCCGATATGGTATACTAGTTATAATTAGGGGAACTATATGGTTATGATGGAGAAGGCTGTGCAGCTGCACTTAGGAAATGCTGTACGGCGATAATCGAAGCAACACCATTTTCAGTATTTTCGGAGGACAATATGGTTATATTTGATTTAGATGGAACACTCTGGAACTCGACGGTGCCTATAGCGGAATCCTGGAACATCGTAATTGAGAGGGAGACAGGCCGCAAAGGATGGCTCACCGCCGCAGATATCATGCCCGTTCAGGGAAAGACTATGGACGAAATAGCGGATATTATCTTCTGCGATTTCCCGGAGGAGGAGCGCTACCGCCTGTCACGTATTTGCGAAGTGTATGAGAACGATTATATCGCCAAGACAGGAGCCACTCTTTTTGAAGGCGTCGAAGAGACACTGAAAATGCTCACGGACAGAGGCGTAAAGATGGCTGTTGTGAGCAACTGCCAGGAAGGTTATATTAAGGCTTTCCTCGACTCGATGGATATGTGGAAATACTTCGTCGACTATGAGGAATGGGGCCGCACAATGCTGTCCAAGGCAGACAATATAAAGCTCGTGATGGAGCGTAATGGCGCTTCTAAGGGCATTTATGTGGGCGATATACAGAAAGACTCGGACTCAGCTCATGCGGCCGGCATAGAGTGTATTTGCGCGGGTTACGGCTTCGGTGAGATCAACGATGCGGTAGCCACAATCAACAGATTCGACGAGCTGCCGGCTGTGCTCGAGAAGCTGGGTTTCCTGGAATAAATACTTGCCCGGCCGCAGATGAGGCCGGCTGGAAAAGGAGATTTTACGCTTATGAAACTCAACAATAAGCGAACTGTGCTTGTGGGACTTGCGTTCCTGTCGATCTGCGCTTTCTGGCAGATGTACGACAACGTAGTTCCGCTGATACTCACCAAAACGTTCCATCTGAACGAGACATTTTCGGGCGCGATCATGGCCGCCGACAACATACTGGCGCTTTTCCTGCTGCCGTTCTTCGGAACGCTGTCGGACAGGACGGACACAAAGCTCGGAAAGCGGACTCCGTACATACTCGGAGGAACGCTCGCGGCGGTGATCCTTCTCAATATACTGCCGCTGCTTGATAATTCGTACTATGCGGCCGCGAGCACAGGCAAGATGGTCGCTTTCATAGTGGTGCTCGGGCTGCTGCTCATCTCGATGGGCACATACAGGTCGCCTGCAGTAGCACTTATGCCTGATGTGACACCGAAGCCGCTGCGTTCACGCGCAAACGCCATCATCAACCTGATGGGAGCTGTCGGAGGCATCATATATCTGGCAATAGCAGCGGTCATGTATCCTAACTCGAAGGTGCTGGGCCTCGACCACGTCAACTACCAGCCGCTCTTCATCGTTGTGGCGCTTATCATGGCGGTCTCGATCATAGTGATGAAGCTCACCATCAACGAGCCTAAGCTGGCCGCAGAGAACCGGACGCTCGAGGCGGAGCATCCTGAGTGGAACCTCGCAAAAGACGACGGAAGCGGCAACGAAGTGCTTCCGGCAAATGTAAAGAGGAGCCTCGGATTCCTGCTGGCGTCGATCGCACTGTGGTTCATCGGCTACAACGGCATCACCACGTGGTTCACCACGTACGTAGACAAGGTGATGGGGCAGGGCCTCGGAGGTGCGTCCACATGCCTGCTTATTGCTACGGGCGGAGCCATCATTTCATATATACCTATCGGAAGTCTGGCGCATAAGATCGGGCGCAAAAAGACCATCATGATCGGTATCATACTGCTGGCATCATGTTTCCTCGCAGGGTATTTCCTGACGACGGCATTCAGCAGCATCAACGCAATAATGTTTGTAGTGTTCGCGCTCGTGGGATTCGCCTGGGCGGCCATCAACGTCAACTCGCTGCCGATGGTGGTCGAGATGTGCAAGGGCTCGGACATCGGCAAATTCACGGGATACTATTACACCGCGTCCATGGCGGCGCAGGTGGTAACGCCTATACTTGCGGGCTTCCTTATGAGGACCATCAGCTACAAGGTGCTGTTCCCGTATGCCGCGCTTTTCGTTATATTCAGCTTCGTGACCATGACGCAGGTGAAACACGGCGATGCGGCACCGGAGGTGAAGCACGGCCTCGAGGCATACGAGGACATGGAAGATCTGAACGAGTAGTGTGAGAACTTTTGAAGAAGATGAAACATCTGAAACGGCCTTTTAAGCTCGCGGCGCACTATGCGCATCGCGGGTATCATGATAAACCACAGATCCCGGAGAACTCGATGGCGGCATTCCGCCGCGCGATCGAGTACGGCCTGCCGTCGGAGTTCGACGTGCATCTTATAGCGGACGGATCGCTCGTTGTGTTCCATGATGAAGATCTGGAGCGCCAGACGGGGGTCAAGGGCAGCATCGAGTCTTACGATCTGACGAACCTCAGAAAGCTCAGACTCGAAGGCACTGACGAGAAGATCCCTACGTTCGATGAGGTGCTCAGCCTGTATGAAGATACCGGACTTCCGCTCATGATAGAGCTCAAGTGCGTGAAAGGCAATTACAGGCCGCTTGCGCGTGCGGTCGCCGAAAGACTTGACAGCTACAAGGGTGATTATGCGATCGAAAGTTTTGACCCGCGCGTGCTGATCGAATACCGCAGACTGAGACCGGAGGTCATCAGAGGACAGCTCTCGCAGAATTTCTTTAAAAAAAAGGAAGGGCTTCCGTTCTATCAGGTGGTGATGCTGACAAATCTTATGCTCAACAAGCTCACAAAGCCTGATTTTATAGCATATAAATTCGCTGACAGGGATAACCGTGTTCTGAGGTCGCTGATCGACAGGAAGGGCTATGATGAGATATCGTGGACCATACGGTCAGCCGATGCGTACAGAGCGGTGCTCAGGAACGGCGGTATCCCGGTATTTGAAAAGATAACTCCCGAAGAACTGAAGGAGATCCTTCGCGGGAAAGGCAAGGAGGACTGACATGACTGAAAAGAAAATGAAAAAGATCATCAAGAGGAACAGGCGCCGCAAGATGGCGCAGGGCATCGGCGCAGCAGCCGGTGTTGCAGCATGGGCGCTTATGATAGGTGCTGTCATTGCGGGCGAAAAGAAGCTCGAAGAGTATAAGCCTAAATTTGAGGATGTACCTGAAAGCGAGAAATAGTCTGAGATCAGCGTATAGCCTTGAAAAAGGAAGGATGTACAAATGGGGACGAAAAAGAAAAGAGTAAAACTTACGCCTGTAGGCGTCTGGCACTGGACCAGACTTATATACAGGTCGATACTGTTTCTGCTTCTGATCTATTCATATGTCAGATACAGGTTTATTTACCATGAACCGTTCGTGATCGGCCTCGAAAAGATGCCGGGCATCATCATATTCGTATGGACGGTCTACTTCATCGAGATGATATTCCGGTTCTTCCCGGCAAAGATAGAAAGCCCGGGCTGTCAGAAACAGTTCGCGCGGAACTACATAAAGACCGGTGAGACAGATGTGATAGTACACGACAACAACGCCACGATGCTGGTGGCGCTCATCTGGATCGTGTTCAACGGCATCTTCGGGATGCTGCACATGATGGGCATACTCGACGACGGGATCATGATACTGCTCTGCGGAGCGTACTCGGTGTGCGACATGATATGCATCATGTTCTTCTGCCCGTTCCAGTCGTGGTTCCTTAAGAACAAATGCTGCAGTGCGTGCCGCATCTACAACTGGGACTTCGCGATGATGTTCACACCGCTGTTCTTCGTCGAGAAGACATATACATGGAGTCTTCTGGTGCTTTCGATGCTCCTGCTGGTAAGGTGGGAGATCACGTTCTACAGGCACCCGGAGAGATTCTCCGAACACACGAACGCATACCTCAAGTGCAGCAACTGCACCGAGAAGCTCTGTGCGCACAAAAAACAGCTGCACAGGCTCTGGAAACAGATCGAAGAATACAGTGAGAAAAAGCTGAAAAGGCTGGAGATCAAATAATATCAATAAAGAACGGCCCGGTGCCGTTCTGAAATAAATCAGGAAGGGAATAATCATGAGAAACAAGAGAAGAGACGGAAAAAGGGTCAGATGGCCGGACGGTTACCATAACATACTGCCGTACATCATGCCTAAGAGAACAGAGGCGGAAGTATCCATGACCGAGCAGTTCGATGTTACGGATCTGGTTCAGTACATGGCTGAGCGCAATGAGAAGGAGGGCACAAACCTAAAGATCTTCCATGCGATATGTACAGCTGTCGCGAGGACTGTTTATCACAGGCCTAAACTGAACTACTTCATTTCGGGCAGGACTTATTATGAGAGACCTGACATCACGCTGTCCTTCGTCGTGAAACAGAAGTTTGAAGACGAAGCTGAGGAGACGCTGATGTTCCTCAAGGTCGATCCTGACATGAACTTTGATTCGATCTCGAAGCTCATCATCGGTGATGTCAAAAAGGTTCGCAAGGAGAAGACCAACGACCTCGACAAGCTCATGGACTTTGTCGGAAGCCTTCCGAGGCCTATCCTCGAGGCATTTTTCGGCACACTCAGGATACTTGAGTACCACGGCATCATGCCTAAGTCGCTCACTGCAGGCGACCCGAACTACTCGTCCGTGCTTCTCTCGAATCTCGGATCCATAAGATCGGATTCGTGCTATCACCACCTGAGCAACTACGGTACATGCTCTGTCATGATCACCATAGGAGTGCTCCACAAGGAGCAGAAGCTCATGGAAGACGGCACATGGCAGCCTAGGGATGTCATCAATTGCACATTCACTATAGACGAGAGGCTCGCGGACGGATTCTATTACGCGAAGTCGCTCCGCATAGCCAAATACATGCTCGAGCATCCTGAAGTGATGAACGAGCCGATCAGCAAGCCGGTTCCTGTAGAACTGTAAAAATTTCGCAGAAACTGCGTTTTGAATTTGATCCTGCGAGAGGTGTAAGGATGAGTAGGGAAAAGAGAACTGAGAAACATATGGCTCCTGAGCCGAAAAGGAAAAAACGCGGGCTCTGGTGGAAGATCCCGATGTGGATCATTATCATTGCTGTGCTCCTCGCCGGTTCGGCGATGGCTGTGAATTACGGAGTGTCGCTTCACCTGAGACACTATATCAGCAGCTTCGATCCGGTCCAGTACGATGAAGCGGACCGGCTGGTGCCTGAGATCGATCCGGAGACGGGATACTACACATTCACTACGGACAGAGACCTCAGGATAATGATGCTCACCGACATCCACCTGGGAGGCGGTTTCTGGAGCCGTGAGAAGGACCGCAAGACGGTATACGAAGTGATCACGATGCTGCAGAAGGAGAAGCCTGACCTCGTAATACTCGACGGTGACAATACATTTGCGGTGCCGGGTCCGGTATACAACGGCGGAGGAACGCTCAACAACTACATGGCTGCACGCGATGTCATACAGATCTTCAACCATGAGGGCGTTTATTTTTCGACGGTGTTCGGCAACCACGATACCGAGGTGTTCGACTATACCGACAGGCAGAAGCTGGGCGAGCTGTACATGAATGATAAATTCGAGTACTGCATATTCGATCAGAACTATACGGACGGCGGCGATCTTCCGACCGTAACGAACCAGATCATTCAGGTAAAGAACACGAAGGGCGAGCTTACAAAGGCGCTGCTGCTCATTGACAGCAACGCTTACGTAGATGACAGCATCCAGGCCGTGCTCGACTGGAATTACGATATCATCAGGGATTCGACGGTAGACTGGGCAGCTGAATCGATCAAGGCTCTTGGAAGCCCTAAGACTGTGGCGTTCTTCCACATCCCGACGAGCGAGTACAGGATCGCATATGAAGAGCTTGCTGCGAATGGATGGAAGGATACCAAGGATACTAAGTATGTCTCGGGTGTATGGGATGAGCTGATCGATGATTCAACGCACAGCCGCATCTGGCATGGCGGCATCACTAAGGAAGGTCCGCTCGCAGATATCGACAAGTTCTTCGAGACTCTGGGGCCTGACGGCATGAAGGTGCTGGAGGCATGCTACTGCGGACACGACCACGTAAACAACGCAGTCGTAAACTACAAGGGTGTCGATCTTTGCTACGGCTACTCTGTCGACAACCTGGCATACGCGGATATCAATTACTCCGGTGCGCAGAGGGGAGCTACCATCATAACGATCTCTCCGGATGGGAAGAGAAAGACCGAGTATAAGAACGCATATAAGGACTACGGAGTACCGGCTGACAAGTTCGTGGAAGTTTACACGGATCATCTTCTTTATGAAGGAGGCAAGCCGGAAGGCGTGCTGATGCCGTAAAGGGGGACAGTCCCCGTAAGGGGAGTCTAACAAAGGGGTAAAAATGGCAGGACCGGGGCCGGGCCGCATGGGCCCGATGCACTTCCTCACTGAGGAAGAAAAACAGAATATGCCTAAGGTGACGAAGGCGCTGCTTGCCAGGATCATGAGTTATCTCAAACCGTACTGGCTGCAGTTCATCTTCGTGTTCATCGCGATACTGCTGTCCGCGACCGTAGGACTTTTCCCGTCGATAATTACCGGACGCATCGTCGATGAGGCGCTCGTGGGCAAAAACATGGAGCTGTTGATACAGCTCCTGCTTATGGCGTTTGCCGCTCTGACGGTGAGCCAGTTGGTGGGCGTGCTCGAGAACTACATCAACGCGTGGATATCGCAGCGCATCATCTTTGACATGCGCAACCAGATGTACAAGCATCTGCAGTACATGCCGCATTCCTTCTTCACGACGGAGAAGCAGGGCGACATCATAACGCGCATGAACACGGATATAAGCGGCGTCAGCTCGGTGATCAGCGGCACGCTCTCGAACATCGTGAGCAATGTGGCGACTGTCATTACGACTCTGGTGGCGCTGTTCAGCATGAGCGCTCCGCTCGCTCTGGTGGGCATCGCGGTGATCCCGCTGCTGGTGCTCCCGACGAGGACAGCCGGACGCACCCGCTGGAAATACCTCACGCAGAGCCAGGCAAAAAGTGACGAGCTCAACCAGAAGATCGACGAGACTCTGTCGGTCAGCGGGTCGATGCTCGTAAAGATATTCACACGCGAGCAGAAAGAGTACGACGACTTCGTAAAGGTCAACAAGGAGGTCACCGATCTCAACCTCAAGGAGCAGAGATCGGGACAGCTCTTCCGCGTTGTCATGGGAATGTTTACGCAGCTCGGACCGCTGCTCATATATTTCGCGGGCGGATATTTCATCATCAGGCAGGTAGACACGACGCTGACAGTCGGTGTCATCACTGCAACAGTAGCGCTCATAAACAGGCTATACAGGCCTATCGAGCAGCTGATGAACATCTCCGTGGATTTCACGCGCTCACTTGCGCTGTTCACACGTATTTTTGATTATTTCGACAGGGAAAACACGATCGTTTCGCCTGAGAACGGCGAGAAGCCTGATGTCGACAACAAGCCGATCACTTACGAGCACGTCGCGTTCAGCTACAACCCTGAGAACCCTATACTCACGGATGTGGATTTCGAGGTGCCGGGCGGCAGCATGTACGCCATTGTGGGACCTTCGGGCTCGGGCAAGTCGACTGTCGTCAACCTCATACCGAGGCTGTATGACGTATGCGGAGGCTCTGTGAAGATCGCCGGAGTGGACGTGCGCGATTTCGACCTCACATATCTGAGGGAGCAGATCGGTGTGGTGACACAGGAGTCGTATCTCTTCAACGGCAGCATACTGGATAATCTGAAGTATGCTAAAAACGATGCCACGATGGAGGAGATCGAGGAGGCCTGCCGCATAGCAAATATACACGAATTCATATGCAACCAGCCGGACGGTTACGACACGCAGGTGGGTAACCGCGGGCTGAAGCTCTCGGGCGGCGAGAAGCAGAGGCTGTCGCTGGCGAGAGTGATACTGAAAGACCCGAAGATCCTCATACTCGATGAGGCGACCTCGGCTCTCGACTCCATCTCGGAGAACTCGATACAGGATGCGCTCGAACAGATGATGGTGGGGCGCACGAGCATCGTCATCGCGCACAGGCTGTCGACCATACTCAAGGCGGACAGGATCCTTGTGGTGAAGGGCGGTGTGATCGCAGAGCAGGGCACGCACGAAGAACTCCTCAGACTTGGCGGTACCTACAAGGAACTCTATGAGACGCAGTTCCGCCAGGCGATCGACAGCGAGGCAGCAAGAAGCAGTGCGGAAGCAGTCGGAGAGAGCGACGGTCTGGATATACAGACCCTGTCGACGCAGTACAAGGTCAGAAGGATAACCGAGGCGGATATTTCGCCTGTATACAGGCTTGCCAAGTCCAACCGGAGGTACTACAGGTATCTCGGAAGGATACCTACACGCGAGAGCCTTACGGAGATCATTTCGGAAGTCCCTGCTGGAGTGTCTCCTGTCTGCAAGCATTTCGTCGGATTCTATAATGAGGACGATGTTCTCATTGCCGTCATGGACCTTATCACCGGATACCCTGAGAGCGATGATGCTTTCATCGGATGGCTGATGGTGGACGGAGAGATGCAGGGCAGAGGCATAGGCTCGGGGATATTCGCCGATGTGCGTGCAGCGATGAAAGCGGCAGGCTATGATTATATGTCGCTCGCAGTGATAAAGAAGAATGAAGAGGCCCTTAAGTTCTGGAAGGAGCAGGGCTTCAAGGTATTGGAAGAAACGGTCAGCACTGACGGATACGAAGTGTACAGAATGGCCAGAGATATATAGCAGGGGGAGACGGAGGAGACAGGGGACGGTTCTCTGTCTCCAGAAGAGAATGAATGGAGACAGAGAACCGTCCCCTGTCTCCAAAGAGAAAGACTTGAAATGTATTCGGGATTGAGATTCAGAAAAGCAAACAAAGATGATCTTGACGCTATAGAGCGTATATACGAACGAACACATGATGCTGAAGAAGCGGGGCTTACTACCACGGGATGGGTCAGGGGGATCTATCCTGTGAAGGCTGTCGCCGAGGGTTCGCTGGACCGCGACGATATGTATGTTGCCGAGTATGACGGCAAGGTCGTAGCGACCGGGATCATAAACAAGACACAGGTGAACGTGTACCTCGACTGCGACTGGGAGTATAAGGCGCCGGACGACAAGGTGTGCGTGCTGCACACTCTGGCGGTCGATCCGGATGCGAGAGGCATGGGCATCGGCCCGGCTTTCGTGCGGTTCTACGAGAGTGTCGCGGAAGACTGGGGCTGTGAAGTGCTGAGGATAGACACCAATGCCAGAAACAGGAGGGCGCGCGCGATGTATGCGAAACTCGGATATGTCGAGACGGACATAGTTCCGACGGTATTCAACGGAATACGCGACGTAGACCTTGTGCTTATGGAAAAGAAATGCAGATAGGATTTTATGGGCCAGTTAAGTATTTTTGATAATGCGAATAATGACAATCAGCCGCTCGCCGCGAGGATGAGACCGAGGAACTTCGACGAGTTCGTCGGCCAGCAGCATCTGGTGGGAGAAGGAAAAGTGCTGCGCAATCTTATCGACCGCGACAGCGTCTCCTCCATGATATTCTGGGGACCGCCGGGCGTGGGTAAAACTACTTTGGCGCAGATAATCGCAGCCAAGACGGACGCACAGTTCATCACGTTCAGTGCGGTCACAAGCGGTATCAAGGACATAAAGACGGTGATGCAGCAGGCGGACAAGATGACCGCCATCGGAGCGCGCACCATCGTTTTCGTGGATGAGATCCACAGATTCAACAAGGCGCAGCAGGACGCCTTTCTGCCTTTTGTTGAAAAGGGCAGCATAATCCTGATCGGCGCGACGACCGAGAATCCATCATTCGAAGTGAACGGCGCTTTGCTTTCAAGATGCAAGGTTTTCGTACTGCATCAGCTGAGTCCGGAGGATATTGCGCAGCTAGTGAGGAATGCGCTGTCTGATCCGAGGGGCTTCGGCGGACAGGATCTGCGCATCAGTGATGACGTCATCAGCGCGCTCTCATCGTTTGCAAACGGGGATGCGAGGACTGCGCTTTCGACGCTCGAGATGATGGTCCTGAATGCCGATCATTCTGCTGATCCGGCTGACGGGCATGAGATCATTACTGTCACAACTGAGGACTTTGAGCAGTGCACTTCGAGGAAGTCCCTGCTTTACGATAAACAGGGCGAGGAGCATTACAACCTGATCTCCGCGCTCCACAAGTCGATGCGGAATTCCGATGCGGATGCCGCGGTGTACTGGCTTGCGCGCATGCTGGAGTCGGGCGAGGACCCGATATACATTGCGCGCCGCGTCACCAGGTTTGCCGCGGAGGACGTCGGCCTCGCTGACCCGAGAGCTCTGGAGCTCTCGGTGGCGGCATTCCAGGCCTGCCATCTGATAGGAATGCCGGAGTGCAGCGTGCACCTCACCGAGGCCGTTATATACAACGCGCTTGCACCAAAGTCCAACGCGATGGAGGTCGCATACATGCAGGCAGCGCGCGACGCAAATGAGCACTTTGCCGAACCCGTTCCGCTCCATATCCGCAATGCTCCGACAAAGCTGATGAAGGAGCTCGACTATGGCAAGGGTTACATATACGCGCACGATACCGAGGACAAGATTGCAGATATGGAATGCCTGCCTGAAAATCTGCGTGGCACGGAATACTATCATCCGGGCAATCAGGGCTTCGAACCGCGCTTCAGGGAGCGCTACGAATCTATTAAGAAGTGGAGAGAAGAACATAAAAAGAAGTAGCAAGAAGGGATAAGAGAAAAAGCACATCTCATAACTGAAAAAGGGGGCACTATGGATAAGACTGACAGCAGATATTCAAAGTACATTCAGATCCTCAAAGAGGAGCTTCTGCCGGCGATGGGCTGCACAGAGCCAATTGCCATCGCCTATGCCGCGGCTAAGGCAGCCGCCGTGCTCGGCACAAAGCCTGAGCGCCTGCTGGTCGAAGTCAGCGGCAACATAATCAAGAATGTAAAGAGCGTCGTGGTGCCTCACACCGGCGGCCTCCGCGGGATACCGGCAGCCGCGGCAGCCGGCGCCGCCGCAGGCGACGCCGATGCAGAGCTCGAGGTGATCTCTAACGTAACGCCTGAGCAGATCGAAGAGATAGGAGCATTCCTGAACGATGCGCCGATCGAGGTCAGGCATGTCAATAATGGTCATATTTTCGACATTTCCGTGACCGCATTCGCCGGGAAAGATTCCGCCTGCGTCCGTATCGTCGACTACCACACAAACATCGTTCTGATCCGCCGGAACGACGACATCCTGTTCTCTAAAGACGTAGAAGAGCCTAAAGAGCTCGGCCTCACCGACAGGAGCTGCCTCACCATCGAAGGCATAGTCGAATTCGCGGATATAGTCGATGTGGAGGAGGTCCGCGAGACGCTCGAGAGGCAGATCAGCTACAATATGGCGATTGCTGAAGAGGGACTTGCCGGCAACTACGGCGCTAACATCGGAAGCACCATGATGCTGGGCCACGAGTACGACCTCAAGTATGTGATGAGATCATATGCCGCCGCCGCGAGTGACGCGCGTATGAACGGCTGTGAGCTTCCGGTAGTTATCAACTCGGGAAGCGGCAACCAGGGCATCACTACCAGCGTCCCTGTCATCGTCTATGCAAGGGCACGCAACAAATCAAACGAAGAACTTCTGCGCGCACTCTGCGTATCCAACCTAGTCACTACACACCTTAAGACAGGAATAGGCAGACTTTCCGCGTACTGCGGAGCTGTCAGTGCGGGATGCGGAGCCGGAGCGGGCATTGCCTACATGCAGGGCGGAGGAGTAAATGCTGTTGCCCACACTGTCGTAAATGCCATTGCGATCAATTCCGGCATAGTCTGCGACGGAGCCAAGGCAAGCTGCGCTGCAAAGATCTCGGTAGCTGTTGAAGCCGGGCTCATGGGACTGTCGATGTACAACAAAGGAAATGCATTTTTCGGTGGGGACGGCCTCGTAAAGAACGGCGTGGAAAGCACTATCGACACAGTCGGCCGTCTGGCCAGATTCGGCATGAAAGCGACCGATGAAGAGATCATCCGCCTCATGCTTGAGGACTAGCATCCCATTTATCCGTGTTAACATTTGTGGTAATATAATTTTGTAAATCAATACTTCAAAACATAAATAAAAACACAACAAAAAACACAACAGAAAGGAGACCAGTTATGCCAATTCCTACTCCTCATATAAATGCAAAAGCAGGCGACTTTGCTGAAACAGTCCTGATGCCGGGCGATCCGCTTCGCAGCAAATTCATCGCGGAGACATTCCTCGAGAATCCGGTGCTCGTGAACAACGTCCGCGGAGTGCAGGGCTATACAGGCACATATAAAGGCAAGAGAGTATCGGTCATGGCTTCCGGAATGGGCCAGCCGGCTATCGGGATCTATTCATACGAACTCTTCGCATTCTACGATGTAAAGAACATCATCAGAATCGGCTCATGCGGTTCGATCGATCCTGAACTCCATGTCCGCGATATCGTCATCGCTCAGGCAGCATGCACAAACGGCAGCTATGCAAATCAGTATGAGCTTCCTGGAACATTCGCACCGATCGCTTCATTTGAACTCCTTGAAAAAGCCGTTGAAGCAACAAGAAAATCCGGTGCTAATTTCAAGGTCGGCAACATCCTTTCATCGGATATGTTCTACGATGATGCTGCTTCCGCAATGAGATGGTCGAAGATGGGTGTTCTCGGAATCGAGATGGAATCCGCGGCGCTTTACTGCAACGCAGCAAGACTCGGCAAGAACGGTCTCTGCATCTGCACAGTTTCGGACTCCTTCAACTATCCTGAAGAGAACACGACAGCCGAAGAGCGCCAGAACTCCTTCACAAAGATGATGGAGATCGCACTCGAGATTGCATAAGGATCGTATAAGAAACGCATAAGGCATTCCGAAACCCATAATACTTAAAAAGATGAACGGATCTGAACCTAAACATCAGATCCGTTTTTCATTAATTGAGAGAGTCTGAATGACCGGCTTCTGGATCTGAACAGCGAATTGGAGGTCTTGCCGAATGGAAAACTGTACATTTACCAGAAAAACGGCAAATACTATTATTGCCAAAGGATCCCTAAGGGAGGCCACCGCAAAAAAGAACACCGGATCGCTATCACAAAGGACAGCGATACTGTTCTGGCTATGGTACGTAAGACTTTTGTAAAAAGGCTGAAAAAGCGCTTCTTTTTGATGACATTACACGGGTGCTTGTGATATAATCTGACGGCTAGTGCGATGCACCGGCAATATTTAGTATGCAAAACGCGCGGTGACAAACACGCGCGCAAGAGAGTGGAAAATGAAAGATATTGAGATAAGAGAATTATTCAGAAACACAGAAGCTTACGCAGGCAAAGAGGTAATGGTATACGGCTGGGTCAGAGGAAACAGAAGCTCCAACCAGTTCGGATTCCTCTCAGTCAATGACGGTACTTTCTTCACACCTGTACAGGTGGTTTATGAAGCGGACAAGCTGTCGAATTTCTCCGAAGTCGCAAAGTTCAGACTGAGCGCAGGAGTTCAGGTAAAGGGTATGCTGGTACTTACACCTGAGGCAAAGCAGCCGTTCGAGATCAAAGCGGACGAGATCGTACTCGTAGCAGATTCCGACTCCGACTATCCGCTGCAGAAGAAGCGTCACAGCATGGAGTTCCTCAGGGAGATCGCTCACCTGAGACCGAGGAGCAACACTTTCTCCGCGGTGTTCAGAGTCAGAAGCGTGGCGGCATATGCCATCCACAAGTTCTTCCAGGAGAAAAACTTCATCTATGTACACTCCCCGGAGATCACATGCAGTGATGCTGAAGGCGCCGGTGAGATGTTCCAGGTCACAACACTCGACCTCGACAACCTGCCGAGAGATGCAGAGGGCAACATCGATTACAGCAAGGACTTCTTCGGCAAGAAGTCGAACCTGACTGTATCTGGCCAGCTCGAAGGAGAGATCATGGCGCTCGCGTTCCGCAACATCTATACGTTCGGACCGACATTCCGCGCAGAGAACTCCAACAC
>JAFRJV010000044.1 GCA_017432075.1 Mogibacterium sp.
CTATACGAATCTTCTCGGCTGGTGACAATTTCTGCTTTTCTGCCATAAAAATAGCTCCCTTCATGATTAACAGTGATTTCCTTTTTCACTGTCTCTCATAAAGGGAGCGTATCAAAATGTGGCAGCCTCTTAACTTGCCCGCCTAACGGCGAGCTGTTTTGATGCGATCGACTTGAAAGCCTTGTAAATGCTTGGTTTTATCAAAAACAAAAAGCTCCGCACCTATTGGTAAACGGAGTTCAATGGTAAAATATTAGTATGCAAACCCTAAATATTTTACGGCAAAATTATACGTTGTTTTCGAGGCCGTATCAACTAAAACTTCCGCTCGAGATCGGACATGTCATTCCCGATGACGACTGCGTGAGGCTCCTGGGTCAGTTTGTGGAGGAACTGGATCTAAGTGATCTGTATTCGACCTATTCCAGAGTAAAGGAAAATCAGGTGAGCCCGCGTCAGATGCTGAAGATAATGCTGTACGCCTACCATGAACACAACTACTCATCAAGAGGCATCGAAAAATCATGCAGGAGAGACATCAACTACATGTACCTTCTGGAAGGCCGGACATCACCTGATCATGCAACCATAGCAAGATTCAGATCGATCCATTTCGCACAGGTGGCAGATAAGTATCTTGCAATGACGGTAAACTATCTGATGGAGCTTGGCGAGATCAGTGGTAGAGAGATATTCATCGACGGGACCAAGATCGAAGCCAATGCCAACAAGTACACGTTCGTTTGGAAGAAGGCAGTGACAAAGAATCAGGCGAAGCTTCTGGACAAGACCGCACTTTTGGTGCAGGAATGCATCGAGACTTACGGTCTAAGAGAGATATGGCGCGGTCAGGTCAAGGAGAAGCATCTCGGCAAACTTCTCAAAAGGCTGTATAAGATCAAGGACGAAGAAGGCGTTGAATTCGTACACGGCAGCGGATGCCGGATATGAGAGCGAGGAGAATTACAGTTTTCTGGAAGATCATCGAATAACTGCGATGATCAAACCTGCCAACTACGAGATCTCCCGGACAAAGAAATACAAGGCTGACATAAGCCGCAAGGAAAACATGCCTTATGATCCTGACGGTGACTTCTACACATGCAGGAATGGCTGCCGGCTATACGCATGCGGCATAAATGAACGGAAGTCTTTCAGCGGATACATTTGCAGGGAGACCGTCTATCGCTGCAGAGACTGTGACGGATGCCAATACAAGGCTGAATGTATAAAGGGCAGGAACTGGAAGATCCCGGAGGAGGAACGTTTCAAAAGGCTCAGTGTTTCAAGGACGTTCGAAAGACAGCGTAAAGAGTGTCTTGAGCGGATCACCAGCGAAGAAGGGATCAAGCTCAGAGTCAACCGAAGCATCCAGGCTGAAGGTGCATTCGCGTTGTGGAAAGAAGACGGATCTTTCAGGCAATTTCTCTGCCGGGGTCAGGCAAATGTTTATGCAGAAAGTGTACTGATGGCGATCGCTCAGAACATAGACAATCTTCATCGAAGAATACAGAACGGAAAGCTGGGAATGCATCTTTACGAAGTTTAAAACAAACCTGAATAAGAACCGTTGATTATTGTGCGCAAAAACCGGAAAGCAGACTGTCGACGACTGGATGATCGAATCCTGTCGATGACTGTCTGCTTTTTCTCATGTTAAGAGGCTGCCACATTTTTCAAATGCGACAGCCCCTTCAGCATATTCAACTATTCAAATTCTTCAGGTGCAGCCACGTATCCTGCTTTACTGACTGTAAATACAAGGCTTATTATGGCTAAAGAATTCACTTTGTACAAGTTGTACTCAATTTCAAAGGTTTTTAGTATCAAATCAGTATCACAGAGTTTTGGCTGCCACAGTTTCTCTCAACACATCAAGTCTTCTATTAAACATGGCCCACCATTCGTTACTTTTGAACCACTCTGATTTGACATCTTTTCTTTGATTTACGCCTATTTGCTTCACAGCCTCGACTGCCGCCTCTTTCTGTGAAAGACGTATAGGAGATGTCTGGCAGATAGCGCCTTCAAGCGTATCATATGATGAAAAGGCTTTGTTAAAGTCCATCAGAGGGTGTAATCCAAGGATTTTGTTGGTATTATTATCTACCCAGACTCCCCAGTTACCCCAATGGCGGTCAGTGTTACCTATCAGGTAGTCAATGATATTCATCATATAATATGCATACGCGTCTTTATCAAGAATCATTCTGAAATAGTCCTGATCATGATTCTGAGCGTATATCTGCACATATTCCATGGCTACGATACTTCTGTCCGGAGATGTGATTATCTCGCTGGAACTGACATCAACACCTTTATACTGTTCCGGTGAATAACACACATGATCTATTTCAAAGCAATCCATTATTTTACTGGCAAGCAGCTCTGCCTCTACATCTCTTTTATCTCCATCCTTAAGGAGAAAGAACCTGCCATTTCTGCGCACCCATGCTTTAGGTGCTACGCCCTGAGTTGCTACATCGCCTGCAGCATCTCTCGGATCCACAAAATCTGCATTTTGCACGGTAAGGCTCATTCCTCTCAAACTGACGTCAACAAAAGAGTCAGATAAGGAATGATCAAATAAGTTGATTTCAGAGTAGTTTACTCGTTCATATTGCTTCTTCACCCAAAACACATCCGTAAGTGAAAGTGCATGATATGAAATAGCTATCTCAGCGCGATCGCGATCTGTGACCGCTTGTTTTTTGCCGAGGCTGTTCAGTATTTCCTTAGCATATTTACGATCCATTGTCAGGATACGCGAAGAACACCAATATGTAAAATTGCTCAGATTATTCAGTCTTATTTCCAGATCGTCAGCAGTTTTTTCAAGATACAGATTGTAAGGCATGAAGGACGCACTATAAATCGTACAGGAGCCATCACTCCTGATCGATGCTACCTTCCTGTCCTTGTGCATTATTATATAATTCTGCATCTAAAGTATTCCCCCGTATGCAAAGCCGCTTTATTCAGTGAATGAAACCATCTTCGTTAGCAGTAAAAGAAAAGCCGTTAATAATCATATCCGCTTTATTCGCAATGCTGATTATTTCCGTTTCAGACATTTCTGACCTCAACTTTCCCAATATTCCCCAGGAATATCTCGGGATCAATGTAAAGATTCCTCAGAATTCGTATTAGGTCAATATATTCCTCAATTAATTCTTCAGCCATTATATTGGAATCAAATTATGTCACCGTTGTTTGGAAGATATGCAGTGTTACTGGTCATATGTCTCCCAACCTGTTACATGATATGAAAATTATACCATATAGCTTTGCAGCCTGAATATGTAAAGTAGAAGAGTGAATATTGACAGCATGCAATCAGTCTGAGTCCCATTTCAAACGGAGAAGTCTGTCCTCTATAATCTCAAAGAGCAGCTTGCATTTCGAATACCTTGATACTCTGAGTGAACTCAGTACTTCCTCTGCCTTTCTCCTTCCATCCTTAAGCTTTACGATACCTTCTACATAAGTTGCTGCCTCGCGATAAACTTCCCTCCTCTTCCCCTCAGAAAGCTTATCATACATCCTTTCACACAGATACTTATATAGCACATCGCTGTAGTCATCTCTCAGATATTCGATATTTTTTATCAGGATATAGTCGCTGCCTGTTTTCATCAGATACTGGAAGAGCTTATCCGTCTCACCTGTGTACTTATAGACCGTTGTCAGTGAAGCAGGTGTTCTTGGAGCAGCTTCTATCTCCTTTTCAAATTCTGCCAGTTTCCCGGCTTCATCGAGTCTGCGCAGACATTCAACATCATTGGTATTGAGATACTGATACCGGCAGTAGTCCAGATATATTTCCTGCTCCTTGCCTGAAGCCAGATATAATTCATGCAAAACATCAGGTATGTAGGATTTGTTACGGTAAGGATTATCCGCCACAGCTATCATGAATGCCCGGTACAGCTTAATCACAGATTTCGTCTTTGAAATAACATACTCTACATATTCTGAGTACTTTGCATTGATAAGAAGTTCTTCTCCGAGGTCGCCTGTGCGTAGATCTGTGTTGAGCAGATATATGCATATCAGAACGTTTGACTTGGGAACTGTGTTCTTGATGTTTGCATCTTTGAGTGTGCGCATATGATCATTGAGTTCCCTGATAAATTCATTTCTGTCATCTTCTGACAGATGCTTCCCAAGCTCCCTGACTATCCACTGATATTCATCATACACAGCCAACTCTGGTCTCATAAAAATCTGAGATATAGTATCCCCTAAATCAGCATCGCTCCAAAGATTGATGAGTGTTTCTTTTTCTCCCTCTTTCAGAAGTGGCTGTGTATAGTCCTTCAATTCGTAATCAATTAGTTGAGCCCTCTCAACCATTCTCACGTTGATCGTATTTATGAAAGAATAGGCATCTCCGCGCTTATAAATAAAAATATCTCTTCTGCTCCTGAGATGTCTGAAATATGTACTGCTTTCGTCTCTGTTCAGCTCAGCTTTCAGTAAGGCTCTCAGTTCAGACTCAGATAAACTATTGAGATAATCGTCAAGCATTTCATCATACAGGATCTTATCTGCTTCATACTCAGCGTCTATTCTTAAAGAGTACTTGTGACCGTATCCTTCATCCTCATCATGCATTCCATACTCATCATCTTCATAATAGTCATATTCATCGTAATCATCATACTCATCGCCATATTCTTCATACAGCCTGCGATTTTCGACGAACTTATCTGCTTCTGCCGGATTTACCGTATAGTAAAGGGCAATCATGTGCTTGCACACATTAGTACCTGTAAAAAACGGGCATGTGCAGCTCGAAGATCTTGGCTTATCGAGATTGATTCTCACTATATAAGGCTCTTTACCGCTTCCGAGTACCCTTGCCTGATACTCAGATGCCCCCGTCTGCATAACATCGCTGACGTTGTCATCCAGGTAGTAATCAAGTCCACGCTCGACAACTCTATATGCGGCTAATTCTGTCAGTTTCATAGAGACCTCTTTATCTTATCCAGCCTAATAATTGATTTATTTCTTCATCGGTCTTTTCTTCAGCCCTTGTTATCTTGCTCCAGTTAATCATATGTTCATGTTCCGAATCATCAGGATTATTGATTATCCTTAGATACTCATTGTACCCATGTTCTCCACCCACATCCTCAGGAGGGCGTTCACCTTGCCTTTCTATCATGACCGGGTGCTTAACTCCGCCTGAAGTCTTGCGTTCCTTAACAGTAATTATGTGCTCCCAGTTATCGCCAAAGTCATATGTATACATGCACCAGTCTTCCTCTTCAAAGACTTCATCCAATAATATGCTTTTGTCACCTACAGCCTCGTAATTTGCATCATCAAGGAAATCAAGAGCTTCCTGATCATCGCTGTCATATATGTAAAGCCTTGTATTATAGCTATGACTCAGACCATTCAGTTCTAACTCATCAGGATCATAGTCGTCATACATCACATCAAAACTGTGGCAGTGGTAGTCAAACCAACCGAATGACGCTCTTATGACTCGGTGCAGATCATGGAAATTGAGAAGCGCTGGCACCTCAACTATCCTGTAAATATCGTGATTCTCAATGTCCAGCCGTATATCCAGGACATAACTCTTCCTGCCTCTTACACTCTCATACGATCCATCACCATACATCTCAGCTAAAGCCCCAATTAGCAATTCCTCAGGTGTCTTGTACCCCTCTGACGTCCCGGTAATGTAGTCCATCAGAGAAATCATTGAATTGACCTGGACCTTCTGATCATCTCTGAAGCGCACAGAAGACCATGCTACAGAATTGCCAAACTGATTCATCCTTGCAAGTACACTTCTGCTCGAGCTTCGACATATACAGCTATATTCATCATCCTCAAGATACCTTAGTATTACTTCTTCTTTGATCCCATACCTACGCATAAGTCCCTCAATTCCCTCGCGCAAGAGGTTATCCAGATGCTTATAATCTTTAGCTTGAGGCCTGTAAACAATAACGCTGATAGTTGCCAGGTCATTAAGAAAAATCAACACTTTCCTTCTGTCAATAGTTAGCAGATTAACATGCCATGAATGCAGCAGCACATTCTTCTCTTCCCTTTCTGAAACAGGCAGATCCGGCGCCTTATCTGCATTCTTCATGCCCAGCTTATCAAGGACCTTCTTAGTACACTGAATAATCATTCTCTGTCCTTCCTCCTCAATCCTTTCACTTGCAATTCATTATAAGCTTGTTTGGTCAATATGTGCAATCCAGCTTGCAGAAATGCAAATCGCAGCCTTCAAGACATCAGAAAATGCAGCAAAGCTTAATCTCTGCTGCATTGATTGTTCATATTATTCCGTCTGAACGTATTATTCGAATTTACTCGAACTCGATCGTGGAGACCGGCTTATCCGAGATATCCCATATTACCCTGTTTACACCTGGTACTGTTTCGATGATGCGGTCTCTCATTCTCTTAAGCATATCCCAAGGGATCTCTACCGATTCTGCAGTTACTGCATCAACTGTGTTGATGGCTCTGATGATGACCGGCCATCCCATGTATCTCTTGCCGTCCTTGATGCCGGTCGACTGCATGTCAGGAATGACTGCGAAGTACTGCCAAGGCACGTTCTCCATCTTTCCGATCTCTTCTCTTACGATAGCATCAGCTTCTCTGAGAGCTTCGAGCCTGTCCCTTGTGATGGCTCCTGTACATCTTACTCCGAGTCCCGGACCCGGGAACGGCTGTCTGTATACCATGCTGTCAGGAAGTCCGAGTGCGGAACCTACGACTCTTACCTCGTCCTTGTAAAGCAGCTTAACAGGCTCAACGAGCTCGAACTGAAGGTCTTCAGGAAGACCTCCCACATTGTGGTGAGCCTTTACTCCGTCGGACTCGAGGATGTCAGGATAGATCGTGCCTTGTCCGAGGAATGCGATGCCGTCAAGCTTTGCAGCTTCTTCTGCAAATACGTCGATAAACTCCTTGCCGATGATCTTGCGCTTTGTCTCAGGATCATCCACGCCTGCAAGCTTGTCGAGGAATCTGTCAACAGCGTCTACGTAAATAAGATTAGCGCCGAGCTCCTCTCTGAACACCTTGATGACCATCTCAGGCTCGCCCTTGCGGAGAAGTCCGTGGTTTACATGAACGCAGACCAGATTGTCACCTATCGCCTTTATGAGCAGTGCAGCTACTACACTCGAGTCCACACCGCCGGAAAGAGCCAGAAGAACCTTCTTGTCCCCTACCTGCGCCTTTATCTCAGCGAGCTGCTCCTCGATGAACTTGTCAGCGAGTGCACGTGTTGTGATACGTTCCATTGTTTCCGGTCTGATGTCTGCCATTTTTATACCTCCGTGAAACTCATTTGAGTGATATTTGTTTATACTAGCGTCCGCCGCCGGATGTGCGGCTCGATACTTCCTTAAGGATAACATCATGCGCTCCGCCCTCCACGATGCTGACAGCCGATACCAGGGTCAGCTTTGCGTTCTTGTGGAAGTCAGGAATGTTGAGCGATCCGCAGTTGCACATGGTGGACTTTACTTTGCCCAGCGACATCTGCACGTTATCGTGGAGCGATCCGGCATACGGTACGTATGAGTCGACTCCTTCTTCGAATTTGAGCTTTGCATCTCCGCCGAGATCATATCTCTGCCAGTTGCGGGCTCTTGCGGAACCTTCGCCCCAGTACTCTTTTACATAGCTTCCGTTGAGCATGAGTTTTGCGGAAGGCGATTCGTCGAATCTGGCAAAATATCTGCCGAGCATGATGAAGTCAGCTCCCATAGCAAGCGCCAGTGTCATGTGGTAGTCATAGACAATTCCGCCATCGGAGCAGATAGGCACGTATACACCTGTCTTCTTGTAGTATTCATCTCTTGCCTGTGCCACCTCGATCACAGCTGAAGCCTGACCGCGTCCGATGCCCTTCTGTTCACGTGTGATGCAGATGGATCCGCCGCCGATACCTACCTTTACGAAATCAGCTCCGCAGTCTGCGAGGAAGTTGAATCCGTCTGCGTCAACAACATTGCCTGCCCCTACCTTCACTGTGTCACCGTAATTGTCTCTGATCCACTTGAGAGTCACAGCCTGCCATTCGGAGTATCCCTCTGAGGAATCTATAGTGAGAACGTCAACGCCTGCATCGAGCAGCGCTGGTACTCTTTCCTTATAGTCTCTGGTGTTGATTCCTGCTCCGACGATGTATCTCTTGTCTTCGTCAAGAAGTTCCAGCGGATGCTCCTTATGCGAATCGTAGTCCTTGCGGAACACGAAAGATGTAAGCCTCTGATTGTCATCGATAATAGGCAGCTGGTTGACCTTGTTGTCCCAGATAAGGTCGTTCGCCTCAGAGAGAGTGATTCCCTCCTTGCCGTATACCATCTTATCAAAAGGCGTCATGAATTCAGATACTTTGGTATCGCGGCTCATGCGCGAGATCCTGTAATCCTTGCTCGTAACGATACCGAGGAGCTTTCCGGCAGCGGTGCCGTCCTCAGTAATTGCTATAGTGGAATGTCCCTTCTCTTCCTTGAGATCGAGCACGTCCTGAAGTGTCGCATCAGGTCTCAGGTTGGAATCGCTCGGAACGAAACCTGCCTTGTAGCTTTTTGCCTTTTTCACCATCTCAGCCTGGCTCGCAATGGACTGTGAACCGAAGATGAACGAGATGCCGCCTTCCTTTGCGAGGGCAACAGCCATGTTGTTGTCAGAGACAGCCTGCATGACCGCAGAAGTAAGAGGAATGTTCATCGACAGAGCGGGCTCCTCGCCTTTTCTGTATTTGACTACAGGAGTCTTCAGTGAGACATTCTCAGGTCTTGCTTCCATTCCGGAGTAACCCGGTATAAGAAGATATTCATTGAAAGTTCTTGATGGTTCCTTGAGGACAGTCGCCATATTTCACCTCTTTTTTCTTATTTTATATTGGAAAAGCCTATTGTTAACCGTTAGATATATCTAACTTTTTAGCGTTTTTGCACTGTTTTTCCTAATATAGCATTAAAAATGAGGTAAATAAAGCATTTTTGCAATGTTAGATTTCTCTAATTATTTGTAAACAGCAGTCCTTGTTATACAAATGCCGCTGATGTAAAATAGGCGTTGGCTGAAAGCGAGGTTTTAGTGGAAGAAAATGGTTCGGAAAAAAGAATAGACCTGCTGAACGGAAACATAGCAGGTGCCCTGTTCTGGCTCTCCCTCCCTATCATGGGAACGCAGTTCATAGAGATGGCGTATAATCTTTTTGACACCATGTGGGTCGGTCAGCTGGGTAATCAGGCCGTGACTGCAGTCGGAGTCGCGGGTTCTTTTATGTGGCTCGGTTCGGGCCTCGCCATGATACCTCAGATAGGCGGTCAGGTAATGACCGGTCAGTCCATAGGCGAAGGCAATATGATGAAAGCGAGGCGCTTTGCCAGAACGGCGATCCAGCTGATGCTGCTTTTCATGGCAGTTTACTCACTGATCTGTATCGTGTTCAGGCATCAGCTCATATCATTCTTCCGCCTCCACGACCCTGACACCGCTGCTTTTGCCGCTTCTTACCTGTCGATAGTATCGATCGGGCACATAGTCATGGGATTCAACTATGTGATGCAGGGTGTCCTTACCGCGGCCGGTGACAGCAAGACACCTTTTAAATATAACGCCACCGGAGCGATCCTTAATATATTACTCGATCCGGTCCTGATATTTGGCATCGGACCATTTCCTGAACTTGGCGTAAACGGAGCAGCGATCGCGACCGTTTTCTCTGAGCTTGTGGTAACTTTACTTTTTGCCCGCTTCATCAGGCTGGATGACTACCTGTTCGAGGATTTCACACTGTTCGGCAGATTCGAACACAAAGAGGCGGTGCGCATAGTAAAGCTGGGAGCTCCCCCTGCAATATTCAACATCGGATATGCTTTCATTTCCATGGTCATCTCTAGGATCATCGTCACATTCGGTGATGCTGCAGTCGCGATCCAAAGGATAGGCGGTCAGATAGAATCCGTTACCTGGATGACTTGCGAGGGTTTTTCTTATGCGATGAATGCTTTTACATCCCAGAATTACGGTGCAGAAAACTACGACCGCGTCAGGAAGGGATTCAAAACAGGAACAGGCATGGTGACCATATTTGGAATACTGGCCACTGCCCTTCTCGTACTTGGCGCAGCCCCTATATTCAGCATATTCATACATGAGCCCGACGTTATCGCCGGCGGAGCCAATTACCTGAGAATAGTAGGTCTGTCGCAGCTCTTCATGAGTTATGAACTAGCTACCTCAGGCGCGTTTAACGGCCTGGGCCAGACCAAACTTCCTGCCGCCATAGGACTCATCCTCACGGTTGCAAGAATACCGATGTGCTACCTGCTGATGCCTGCGCTGGGCATCAACGGAGTCTGGTGGGCGATATCCCTGTCGAGCATCCTCAAGGGCACTCTCCTGAACATCCTCTTCATATACAGACTGAAAAAGCTCCAATAGGAACAACTAACAGAGGCACCCTAGCGGGTGCCTCTGCTTTTATAATCTATAGTTTTTTTGACTGTGCCGAAAACTACATCATGCCCATTCCGGCGCCGCCCTGTGGCATTGGAGGTTCCGGTTCCTTGATCTGTGTGATGCCTGCCTCTGTTGTGAGAAGCATGCTTGCAACGGAAGCTGCGTTCTGCAGTGCGGATCTTGTGACCTTTACAGGGTCTACGATACCGGCTGCGATCATATCTTCGTACTTCTCGTTAGCAGCGTTGAAGCCTACATTGCCTTCTGCTCTCTTGACTTCGGCAACTACGACTGCACCGTCGAATCCTGCGTTCTCAGCGATCTGTCTTACAGGCTCCTCGAGAGCTCTCTCTACGATCTTGGCTCCTGTCCTCACATCACCTTCCTGCTTGTCAGCATAAGCCTTTACTGCGTTGATGGCTCTGATGAGTGAAACGCCGCCGCCTGCAACGATACCTTCCTCAACGGCTGCCTTTGTAGCGTTGAGTGCATCCTCAAGTCTGAGCTTCTTCTCTTTGAGCTCTGTCTCGGAAGCAGCTCCGGCGTTGATAACTGCTACTCCGCCGCTCAGCTTGGCAAGTCTTTCCTGCAGCTTCTCTCTGTCGAAATCAGATGTTGTCTCCTCGATGGATGCCTTGATCTGAGCAACTCTTGCTGCGAGTTCTTCCTTGCTGCCTGCGCCGCCTACGATTACGGTATTGTCCTTGTTGACCTTGACAGTCTCAGCCTGACCGAGCATGTCGATCGTTGTCTCCTTGAGCTCATAACCGAGTTCCTCGGATACAACTACACCGCCTGTCAGAACTGCGATGTCTTCCATCATGGCTTTACGTCTGTCACCGAATCCAGGTGCCTTTACGGCTACTACATCAAGTGTGCCTCTCAGCTTGTTGAGTACGAGTGTTGCGAGAGCTTCGCCGTCTACGTCCTCAGCTACGATCAGGAGGCTTCTGCCTGCCTTCATGATGCCCTCGAGCAGCGGGATGATATCCTGAATGCTGCTGAGCTTTTTATCTGTGAGGAGAATAAAAGGCTTGTTCATGACAGCTTCCATCTTCTCGTTGTTTGCCATATAAGGTGACAGATAACCTCTGTCGAACTGCATTCCCTCAACAACGTCGAGTGATGTGCCGAGTGTCTTTGATTCTTCTACTGTGATGACTCCGTCCTTTCCTACCTTTTCCATAGCCTCAGCGATGAGTTCGCCGATCTCTGTATCGTTAGCGGATACGGAAGCGACCTGTGCGATAGCAGCCTTGTCGTCTACAGGCTTTGCTGCAGCCTTGAGATTCTCAACTGCAGCACCTACTGCACCGGCGATACCTTTCTTGAGGATCATCGGATTAGCTCCGGCTGTAACGTTCTTGAATCCCTCTCTTACGATGCTCTGTGTGAGCAGTGTAGCAGTTGTTGTTCCGTCGCCTGCGACATCATTTGTCTTTGTAGCGACTTCCTTAACGAGCTGTGCGCCCATGTTCTCTACCTGATCCTCGAGCTCGATCTCTCTTGCGATCGTGACGCCGTCATTGGTGATCAGCGGTGATCCGTAAGATCTTTCGATCAGTACGTTTCTGCCCTTAGGTCCGAGGGTGATCTTTACTGTATCTGCGAGTTTGTCAACTCCGGCAAGAAGCTTCCTTCTGGAATCCTCGCCGTAATAAAGTTCTTTAGCCATTAGTGATTCCTCCTTTTATATGTACCCGCTCTATTTTTCGATAGTAGCGAGGATGTCTTTCTGATTGATGATAGTGTACTCAACGCCTTTGTACTTAAGGTCGTTTCCGCCGTATCTGCTGAAAATGACGATATCGCCGACCTTGAGCTCCATAGGTTCTTCTTCTGTACCAGGGCCAACAGCGAGGACTTCAGCCTGCTGAGGCTTCTCCTTTGCACTTCCTGACAGCAGCAGTCCTGCTTCTGTCTTTTCTTCGGCTTCCATTTTCTTGATAACTACTCTTGCTCCGAGTGGTTTGATTCCGATACTCATTATATGCCTCCTGATTAGTTCTATTTGTTAGCACTCTGAATGTATGAGTGCCAAATTCCAAAACATATTGTACTCACCACAGTCCTAAGTGTCAACACTTCCGGGTGAAGAAATCGTCACATTTATCTCCGTGATCTGTCTCTGTAATAATAAAAAAGGTATTGCTGTGCGTATCCTGCCAGATCACCGTATTTTTCAGCTGCGAATGCCTGCATTCCCTTCGCGTCCTTAAGATCGAAACCGTACATGTCGTTCATTATCTGCTTCACCCAGGTATCGACCGGGAATGCTGCTGTGTCTCTGAGTCCGAAGAGCATTATGCAGTTTGCGACCTTAGGTCCTATCCCGTGAAACGCCAGAAGCTCCTCCCTCGTTCCTGGACATCCTTCACTCAGATATCTCTCAGCGCTCGCCTTGATGTATTCGCACCTGTATCCCAGCCTGAGTTCTGCAAGATCGCAGACCTTTGCTCCTGCCAGAGCTTCCGGAGACGGGAAGGCACAGAAGCTGCTCCCTTCTATAGGCTCACCGTAAACGCTGCAGAGCGATTCGATGTTCTTTCGTATGCGCGGTATGTTGTTATTCTGGGATATTATGAAGGAGATTATCGTTTCGAACGGGTCCTGATTGAGGATGCGTATGCCATGACCGTATTCTGTTGCCGGCTTTATCTTCAGCTCTGAATCCGTCAGCTTCTTCTTTATAATGCCATAGTCGGTATCCAGATCGAAGTATCGCCTCCAGAAGGCCTCGTCGCCTCCTGTTGCCTCTACATTGAGGCAGCCGTCCGCAAGGCTTACACGGGCTGCAAAAGAGCCTGCGGCTCCGATATATGCATCCGGGCCGTCAGGCACCCATCTGAAGCACTGACCGCACTCAAAAATATGTGTGAGATCGATGTCATTTATATTTTTAAATACCATTCGCGTTCCTTTTCATCAGTGGAGTTTTCTTGAAAGCATCTCTTCCCGGTCTCTCACGATGTCTCTGATCCTTACATTTACACTGTCAATAGTAAATGCCGTCATATTCACCAGTGCGCCATATACGTCCTGCTGAAGGTCCAGACACTTGTCGATGGACTCAGGATCCCTCACTGCCATAACATCTATAGTCACCGACATATTCGTCTGCCTGCCGTTGTTCATCCTGTCGACAACAACCAGATGAGACTCATATTCTTCGGCGGCTATCCTTATTATGTCCCTTATGACCTGCTCGCTTATTGTAAAGCTTCCGCAGTAGCTGAAAGTAGGTCTGACTACAGTGCGGTCATTCGGTCCGTCATCTACCTGTTTCGGATCCTCATTTATTTCAACAGCGTTACCGCGGGCCTTGTGTATGAACTGCTTTATCGGGTCCATGAAGTAGCCTGCGAAGTCACGCCTGAGCTGCCCCAATGGTGCCGGTATGACGTGCTCGCCTTCTTCGATCCGGTAATGAGCTGCTATCTTTCTCTGCTCTTCGGTCGTAACATCCTCGATGTATATACGCTCCTCCGGCAGCTGCAGTCCGAGCTGCTCCGCGACTATGTCTGTCATTCTGTCCGAGGTGCCGATTATCATGAGTGCCTGCGGATCATAGCTCTCAATGGCAGCCCTCACCTCATTTCTGTGGTCTTCGTAGTTGAAAAGCGCAGTCCTCATGGCTGCGGCCTTTGAGGCACACTTTTTTGCCGAGCTGCCTGCAACTATCTGCCCTTTATAGATGAACAGACCGTCATCGATTATGGCATCAAAACCGCGCCTCTGCGCAAGTGCAGTGGCCTGAAAGCTCTTGCCGGTTCCGCTTTTTCCTGTGAATGAAACTACCTTCATATCCTTGCAATTACTAATTCCCACCTGTTTGGTAGGATTGTATTATTTTGTTTTTTTGATATTTACAACCCGCAACACGAGTGTTATACTCATTATCGTAGATATTGTTATTACTAAGGAGGTAATATTATGGCATTCAAGATTACTGAAGACTGCATCGGTTGCGGAGTTTGCGCTGGTAACTGCCCTGTTGAGGCTATTACAGAGGGAACACCTTACGTTATCGATGAGAGCGCTTGCATCGACTGCGGAGCTTGCGCTGCTAACTGCCCTGTAGGAGCACCTGTAGAGGCATAATCGATCATCAATAATGATCAAAATCCCGTAGCAGAGGCTACGGGATTTTCTTTTGTCCGGATATGGTAACCGTCAGTCCCTGCCCTCATTCATGCTCTTGATCATAAATGACAGAGCGTGGAGACTGTCTGAAAGGTGTACTGATTCAAGTGCGATACCTTCCGGTATCTCAAGGTCGATAGGCGCAAAATTCCATATTCCTTTTACACCGCCCGAAACCAGAGCGTCAGCCACCTTCTGCGCATTCTCTCTGTTGACACAGATAATACCGATATCGATTTTTTCTCTTTTGCAGTATTCCTCAAGGTCGGCGACGTCCAGTACTTCAACATCGTTGATGACATTGCCGACTATCTTAGGGTTCGCATCAAAGAGCCCGATAATGTTAAATCCGATTTTGTAATAGTAAGTGTAGTTGGTAATGGCCTGTCCCAGATTACCTACTCCGACAACGACGGTCTTATACTCTCTGTCAAGACCGAGGATCTTGTTGATCTCTTTATATAATCTGTCGACCTCATAGCCATATCCCTGCTGACCAAACTCACCGAAAGTGTTAAGGTCCTGCCTGATCTGAGAAGCAGTATAGCCTATCATCTCACTGAGTTCATTAGAGGATACCTTTTTGATGCCTTTTGTCTGAAGATATCCAAGATACCTTCTGTAGCGAGGGAGCCGGCGGATGATCGCGTTAGATACTTTCATCTTGCCCATTGCGCACCTCGGCTTTATTTGTTTGCATCTACGTATTTTACGATATCGCCAACTTTTGTGAAGTTCTCGGCAATATCATCAGGAATCTCGATCCCGTACTCTTCCTCTACTCCGAGGATGATCTCAACAGCATCAAGTGAGTCTGCTTCGAGGTCTTTCATGAAGTCTGTGTCCATTGTTACCAGCGAAGGATCAACATCGAGCTGCTCTACGATAAGCGCCTGAATTTTGTCAAAAGTCATAGTATTTCTCCTTTAAATGATATGTTTACAAATATATCTAAAATAATTATAGACTACAGTATCGGGCTATTCAACGATTTGCGTAGAATTTTTAACAAAATTGTTCAATTTTTTCACAAAGATTTTTTACTGAAGTTCCATCCACTCGTCATAGAGGTCTGTGACTTCAGCCTCGAGAGCAGCCATTTTTGAAGCCTTTTCATGCATCCATCCTGGATCGGAGGAGTTCTCAGGCAGAGACATCTCGTCCTGGATGTCAGCTATCTCAGCTTCGATCTCGTGTATCCTGTTTTCTACGCTTTCTGCCCTTCTCTGCCTTCTGCGTTCCTCAGCTTCACTCTGTTTCTTAGCCTTTCGCTCTGCTTCGGAATCCTTAACGATCTTTCTGGTGAGCTCAAGTTCATCTCTTCCCTTGTCTGCCGCCGTACTGCCGGTTTCATCAGACGAATGTCCGGAGGATCTTCCTGATTTCTCCAGATAGTAATCAAACTTTCCTTTGTATTCCACCAGACCGTGCTCTGTGAGCTCGAGTATCCTGTCAGGGATCGTATTCAGAAGATATCTGTCGTGTGAGACTATCAGAAGTGTGCCTTCGAACTCCATCAGAGCTTCTTCCACTATCTCCTTTGATTCGATATCCAGGTGGTTGGTAGGCTCATCCAGCACCAGTGTATTTGCGCCGGAGAGCATAAGCTTCAGAAGCGAAAGCTTGGCCTTTTCTCCGCCGGACAGATCCCTGACCTGTTTGAACACATCATCACCGGTAAAAAGGAACCTTCCGAGCAGCGATCGCATCTCAGTATCCGTATAGAGATGATAGGCGTTTTTCATCTCGCCCAGCACTGTCTCGTTCTCGTCAAGCAAGAGCTGTCCCTGATCGTAGTATCCGAAATTTACATTGTATCCTATCCTCAGATAGCCGTTGTCAGGTCTTTCCAGACCCATGAGGATCTTCAGAAGCGTCGTTTTTCCGATGCCGTTGTCACCTATGATGCAGACCCTTTCACCTTTGCGTATCAGAAGCCCGGTGTGATCAAACAGCTTTCTTGCGCCGAAGCTCTTTGACAGGTCTTCGGCCTCCAGGACTTCCCCTCCGCTCTTGAAATCAGCCTCAAAGCTGAGCTTCATCCTGTTCTGCTTCAGTTTCGGTTTGTCCTTTATCTCCATCATCGCAAGACGCTTCTCACGCGAAGCGGCACGCTTGGCAAGGTGCTCTGTGCCGTGCTGTTTGAAGCGGCGTATCATTTCCTCCTGCCTTGCGATCTCAGCCTGCTGTTTCTCATATTCCCGGCGCATCGCTTCAAGATGTTCTTCGCGCTTCACCAGGAAAGTCGAGTAGTTGCCTGTATATGCTTCGAGGGTCCCGCCTCCCAGGTCGAATATCCGGTTTGTGATCCGGTCGAGGAAGTATCTGTCATGAGAAACGACCATGATGGTCCCCTTGTAGCTGTCGAGATATGCCTCGAGCCACTCGAGCATGTGAAGATCAAGATGGTTCGTAGGCTCATCGAGCATCAGAACGTCAGGCTTGCTGAGGAGCAGGCAGCTAAGCGCCAGCCTTGTCCGTTCTCCGCCGGAGAGCTTGCTTATCTCCTTTTTCTGGGCCTCTTCATCAAAGCCCATGTGCGTGAGCATCGCCCCAAGCTCGCTCTTGTATGTATATCCGCCCTTCTGTTCGTATTCTTCCATCAGGCGTGTATATTCTTCCAGATCTTTTTCAAAGCTGTCGCTTTCATGATCGGCGATCGCCAGCTGCAGGCTCTCGAGCTTTTTCTCCATCTCGAAGAAGTGTGTGAAGCTCTTCTCAGCCTGTGACCTTACTGTTCCGCTGCCGCCGAAGTGATTCTGCTGGCGCAGATATCCTATATTGAAATCGTTTCTTATATACAGGTTACCGGACGTCGCCTCTATGTCTCCTGCGATTATGCCGAGCAGGGTCGATTTGCCTGTGCCGTTGGCTCCTACAATGCCCACACGGTCGCCCTTTTCCACGCCAAAACAGACATCTTCAAAAATGATGTCTGTACCGTACGCCTTGCTGATGTCCTTGCCCGTTATTATAAGCATTATCTAAAACTCCAGTCCGGGTACCGCGTCAAGCTCGAGGTCAGGCTTCACACCCGATCTGTAAGCATAATATGCGGCTGAGGCTATCATCGCACCGTTGTCCGTGCAGAGCACAGGGCTCGGCTTGAGTACTTTGATGCCCTTTCTTCCGGCCTTTTCTTCCATAAGTGCTCTGAGCCTTGAGTTGGACGCGACACCGCCTGCCATCACGATCTGCTTCTGTCCGTATCTTTCAGCAGCCATCACGGCCTTGTCGGCAATGACTTCGACCACGGCTTCCTGGAAGCTCGCAGCCACATTGTTCACGTCTATCTCACGGCCCGCCTGTCTTTCCTGATTGAGGTAATTGAGAGCCTGGGTCTTGAGCCCCGAAAAGCTGAAATCGAGGCTACCCTGCTCAAGATAGACACGCTTGAACGCGATACTGTCCGGGTCTCCCTCTTTAGCAGCTCTGTCGATCTTAGGACCGCCCGGATAGCCGAGGCCTATGACTCTGGCTACCTTATCGAAAGCCTCTCCCGCTGCATCGTCACGTGTACCGCCCAGCTTCTCACACTTGTTATAGTCAGGTACATTAACGATCTCTGTATGACCGCCGGATACTATGAGCGCCATGAACGGCGGCTCCAGCTCCTTATGCTCAAGGTAGTTGGCAGCAATATGTCCGTGCATGTGATTGACTCCTACAAGCGGTATGTCACAGGCATATGCCATGGCCTTTGCGGCAGCGACACCTATCAGAAGCGCGCCGACAAGGCCCGGTCCGCAAGTAACTCCGATAAGATCGATGTCTTTCGCACTCACACATGCGTCCTCGAGCGCCTTCCCGATGACATCGTTGATGCGTTCAAGGTGCTTTCTGGATGCTATCTCGGGTACGACTCCGCCGTATGCGGTGTGTATGTCGATCTGGGAACTTATGACATTGCTCATGACAAAGCGGCCGTCGGCTACCACCGAGGCTGCCGTCTCATCGCAGCTCGTCTCTATTCCAAGTGTAAGGAATCTCCCGTCTTTCATCGCCGTTATATCTCTACTTCAACTTCTACTTCGATTTTTCTGAGGTCAAGGTCCATAAGCACGGCATCCTCGCCTCCTTTTGAGTAATATCCTTTGCGGCGTCCGACCTCGCGGAATCCGAGCTTTTTATAGAGCGCCATAGCGGCCTCGTTGCCGCCTCTGACCTCAAGAGTCACAAGCACGCAACCGTCTTCTTCTGCCCTGGCGATCATGTGGCGCAGCAGTGCTTCGCCTATGCCTTCCCTTCTGAATTCAGGAGCGATCGCTATGTTATATATCTGGGCTTCACCGGCGACTGTTCTGATCTCGCCGTATCCGGCTTTCTCTTCACCGGATTCAGCAACGGCAACATATACGTTTCCGCCTGCGGTGACGTCCTTTGTTATCTCTTCGGCGCTCCAGGGAGAGCCGAAAGAATCACGCTCTATGCGCGCCATAGCCGGCACGTCGTAAAGCTTTGCCTGTCTTATCCTTATCTCTGCCATCAGATCTTCACCGGCTTTCTTTTATCGAAGGGGCATGGCCCCCGTAGATCAAGGTTTCCGTCATTACAGCAACGCTGTTATTTCGCAGGAAACCTTATCCTGTCACTGAGTGTTCCTGCCCTGAGACGCTGTTCTGCCTCAGCCAGGCGCATGTATTCAGGCATGAGCCCGTTGTACGTAAGAGTTTCGCCTGCAGCTGCCTTGCCGAGAGCTATCCTTGCAACAGCCTCCGCATGCTGATATCTCAGATCCTCATCCGCAAACGCATAGGAACCTTCAGTCATTGTGCTTTTTATTATGTCAGCGTATGCATCGATTCCGTCACCTGTGAAAAACGCGACAGCTCCGCTGTGCTCCGCCATCCTTGTCTGAAGCTCCGACAGAAGATCTTCAATCATGTACTGCTTCTCCTCCATTACCGGGATAGCCGACTGATGCTCGCAGTCTGAAGTGAACACAGCTTCGTAAACACCCGCGTATGTCTGGTGCCTTCTTGCGTTGATCACCGGCACCACATAAAGTGCACCGGCAGATATCGCCTTATCCAGAGCTCTGACGGCCATGGCTTCGAGTGTCGAAACTGCTATGCATGGGATATCCAGCATCTGGGACATTATGCGTGCAGTCGTAACTCCTATCCTGATTCCTGTGAACGAACCCGGTCCGACTGAAGCCGCGACATGGGTGAGTTCATCCTTTGTTATCCCCGCTTCGTGTATGGCCTCATCTATCAGAGTGATCATTCCCCTGAGATGGTTCATCTCTTCAGATGAAGATGCACTGAAAACATGTCCGCCATTATCGATGACAGACGCAGATCCGTATTTCCCTGTTGTTTCTATAGCAAGTACTTTCATTTTTTATTAAAGGAACTCAGCTATGCGTTCCCCTTCGTTTTCTCCGTATTCAAGGTGTATCGCCAGAGCGTCTTCAGGCAGCACATCGGCTACAATATCCGCCCACTCGATCACACACGCCCCGTCTCCGTCGAGCATTTCTTCAGCACCGATATCCAGCAGTTCTTCGCCGCTTCCGAGTCTGTAAACATCGAAGTGATACAGGGGAAGTCTTCCGCTCCTGTATTCCTTGACGATCGTAAATGTCGGGCTGTTTATCTCTTCGGTGATCCCGAGACCTGATGCAATGTATTTGGTAAGAGCTGTCTTGCCCGTACCGAGGTCTCCGATGAGCGCTACAACGTCACCCGGCTCCAGGGCTTCGGCTATACGAAGCCCCAGTGCGCGGGTGTCATCTTCATTTTTCAGTAATATAGTGCTCTGATCAATTGCTTTCATTCTTTACAGTGCTTCCGGTACCATGGAGCAGACCGGATATCCTCTTATAGAGTATGAATGTCAGAAGAGAGTTCACACCTGCCTTTACCAGGTTGAACGGTATTATGACAGTCGGCAGCATTGCCACTACAGCAGATCTCGGAGCTCCCATGTATACAGGCGTTACGATGAGATTCATGCAGCACATGACGATCACAGTCAGGATCACTCCGACTACGAGCGCCTTTACAGCAGTCTTCTTTGTCTTCTGCTTTCTGTACATCATGCCGATAACCACAGCCACTATTCCAGTAGCTACAAAGTGCATGATGAATCCATAGAATCCGTCTCCGCCGAGTCCGAATGCCTGAAGCAGACATACAACCAGAGTAACTATGAGGCCCTCGACAGGTCCGAAAGCGAACGCCGTTATATAGATAGGCACATCCGCCGGGTCATATACCAGGAACGGTGCAGGCGGCCACGGGATCCTGACGAGAAACAGCAGCACGAGTGATACCGCTGTCATCATTGCGAGCTTTGCGAGTTTTGCTGTAGACATGTTGTTTTTGTTCATAACATATTCCTCCTTTTCGATATCATGAACTGGCGGAATCTGTCAGGCATTAATAATGGCCTTGAAAAGGTCAAGGCCACTCATTACAAATCATATTGCAATGTTGTTTCTTCCATCCGGACTATACCGTCGGTACCGGAATCTCACCGGTTCGGCCAAAAGGTTCGCGGACTTACGCAGGATGCCTCCCGCGATCACCGCCGGTGTGGACTTTCACCACGCCCTGAAACAGATTAAGTTGTTTTGCCGCTTTGCGGCGTTTATTCGCAGCAGAGGGATTCGATCGCCCTTGCGTAGACGCGTGCCATCTTCATGAACGATTCTACACTGAACTTCTCATCCGCCTGGTGCATCGTGTTTTCATCCTCCGGGAATGCTGCCCCGTAGGCAAGTATATTGTTGAACATCTTGGCGTATGTACCGCCTCCGATGGTCATAGGCTGTGCATCGCTGTCCCCTGTCTCATCGATATAGGCCTTCATGTATGCTACCACCATAGGGTCATCGAGGTCTTTGTACAGAGGCTCCTGCACCATCCTCGTAACGATCCCAACAGGGCTTCCTTCAAGCACTGTTTCAATGCCTTCGAGCACCTGCCTGTCTGTGCAGCTCACCGGATAGCGGATGTTGACCGCTACGCTTGCGATGTCCTCATTAATATTAGCGACTCCGACGTTAAAAATCAATGGTCCCGAAGGTCCGTCCTCAAAAAAGCATCCTATCTGCTCTCCATGAAGATTGAAACCTATCTTTTCATTGTAGAAAGCGATGAAATCGTTGAGTTCCTCGTTGCTGAAACCGATCCTTCCGAGAAAGTCCATCAGTATGCTCACAGCATTCAGCCCCAGATCAGGATGAGCTCCGTGTGCAGCTGTCCCGAAGGCCTCTGCAACCAGTGAAGATCCCTGTTTCTTTGTCTTCAGTTTATATCCGGTCTCTTCACAGAAGAGTTTTGCACGGTCTGCTATCAGTTCGTACTGTTTTTTGCTGCCCGCGATCACTGCCTTTGCGTATGCAGGAACCGCATTGTGAGCTGTGCCGCCCTCAAGCTTTGTGAGTCTGAGGTCGTCCTTGCCCGGTCTTGAAGAGAACTTCCTTGCAAGTTCAAAGACCATAATGCCCATCTCACCGTTTACAAGCGGGAAGTCAGCATCTGGAGTGAATCCGAGTGCAGGATGCCCGCAGTGTTCTGTATAGTGTTCAGCACTTATATGTCCTGTCTCCTCGTCGAGACCCAGGACCAGCCTGATGTTCATCTTAGGCTTCAGGCCTTCGTCTTTCAGTGCTTTAAGTGCGTAGAGACTTGCGACCACCGGTCCTTTATCATCCGACGTGCCTCTTCCGTATACGAAGCCGTCTCCCTTGTCAGTCATAACGAACGGGTCAGTAGCCCAGCCGTTATCGACAGGTACCACGTCGAGATGCCCGACTATTCCGAAATACTCATCGCTGCCATTTTCTGCTTTCCACTCGATATGACCGGCATAATTGTCGTCATTGTAAGTATCGAAACCAAGCTCTCTTCCTTTCTCAAGCATGCTGATGAGCGCCTCGTGAACGCCTGTCCCGAAAGGCAGCAGATCTCCGTCCTTTGTCTTAACAGGGTCCGCATTCACGCTCGGCTTTGAGACTGATTCTGCGAGAGCCTCCAGCATCTCGTCCTTATATGCGTCGATCCTTTCAAGATATCCCATATTGTTCTCCTTATCAGTTGCCGGATTCGTCAGGGACAATATTCTCAAGGTCTTCGAGTTCCCTGGCTTCCGCTTCAGTTTTTGTGATATATTCCGTGACCGGTATGCCGTCTTTTATGGTAGAGAGTGTTACGGATCTTACGACGTTTCCGTTATCATCGAATGTAAAGAGTCCGGTAGCACACTTGAGTCCGTCAAAATCGAGCAGAGCATTGCAGATATCTTCTCCCTCCACCGACTTTGCGTTATGGAACGCGTTGATCAGAAGCAGATAAGAGTCATAAGCAAGAGCTGCGCTGTCAGTCGGCAGGTCATCCGCCCCGTATCTGTTCGCATACTCAATCTGGAATCTCTGAGCCTCCTCAGTATATGTGTCGGAGGTGTCATCATTCTTGGTAAGTACAGATTCGTACGGGAACACCACTTTTATATCCTTGTGCTTTTCCATCATGGAGATAAACGAAGCATCTCCCCAACCTTTGGTACCAAGGAATGTCACGTTTCCGAGCCCCATCTCTTCAGCCATGGTGAAGAAAGTATCCATCTCTTCAGCTCCCATGGACACGAAACAGACCTCGACACTTTTTCTGCGGATCTCAGTGAGGACTGCTCTCATCTCTTCTTCTACAGGGCTTATCTGCTCAGTCATGACGACCGCCCTGTTGCGTTTTCCGGCTATCCTCTTGACCCTGCTGTCAAATCCTTCGAGAAGCGCTGCGGTGCTGCTGTCATTCTTGACACTTATTACAGCTATCTTTCTGGATCCGAGCTCTTTTGCAGCATATTCCGCAAGGCCTTCTCCCATCTGGGATTCCGTCACGCATGCTCTGAAATAGAATCTGCTGTTCTGCGTGATCAGAGGGTTCGTGGCAGCAGGAGTTATCGCCGGTATCGCCGCCTCATCCAGATACTCTCCTATTGTGAGTGATGACGCTTCTCCTGCCGATCCGATGATAGCGACAGGATGCATCTCAATGAGTGCCTTGATCGCTGTCTCAGTACCTGCAACTGTCGACTGTGTGTCTACTTTTACAAGGTTTACCTTATAGCCGTCCACGTTGTTGTAGATGCTGTTGGCAAGCTCGATTCCCTTGATCTCATCTCTCCCCTTCGAAGCATATCTGCCTGTCTGAGGTTCAATAACGCCTATGGTTATCGACGGATCCGTATTGCTCTGAGGCTCAGTTATGAAAGTCTGCCTGAAACTGCTCCAGGTCGAGCATCCGGACAAAACAAAAACCGCCAGGACCAGAACGGCCGGGAACAGCAGTTTTTTTATTGAGATTTTTCTATTGTATTTATCAGCCAATCTGTATGACTTCCTTCATTTCTTCAAGGCTAAGTACATCGTTTGCCCTGCGTCTTACTGCAGCAGCTCCGTGCATGCCTTTAGTATATCTGATAATGTATTTTCTGAATTCCTTGACGCCTGTAGACTCCCCTTTGAGCCTGCACAGCATCTCAAGGTGCCTGAGCATCATTGCGGTCCTCTCTTCATCAGATGGACGAGGAGGAATGTCGAGGCCCTTGTATGCAGCGTCAAGCTCTCTGAAGATCCACGGGTTTCCGAGCGCTCCCCTGCCGATCATGACCATGTCGCATCCCGTTTCAGCCAGCATGCTCATACCTGTTTCGGCATTAGTCACATCTCCGCTCGCTATAACGGGGATGCTAAGCGCATCTTTCACATCTTTTATGATGTTCCTGTCGACCACACCGCTATAATACTGCTCGCGGGTCCTCCCGTGTACGCATACCGCTGAAGCGCCGCCCTCCTGGGCAGCAAGTGCAGCTTCTACTGCGTTCGGTTCATCGAAGCCTTTCCGGATCTTTACCGTTACAGGTTTCTCAGTAGCAGATGTGACAGCCTTTACTATCCGGCATATGAGGTCCGGGTCACGCATGAGTGCTGAACCGTCTCCGTTCCTTACGACCTTAGGGACCGGACAGCCCATGTTTATGTCGAGCACTTCATTCTTCAGGCCATTGAGCTCACGGGCTGCGAATGCCATTATATCCGGTTCACTTCCGAATATCTGGATCGCAGTCGGCCCTGCGCCATCCGGAATATACGTGAGATCGCTCGTCTTGCTCCCGCCGTAATACAGGCCCTTCGCGCTCACCATTTCAGTGTATGTGAGTGCAGCTCCCTGTTCTTCACACAAAGTGCGCATCACAGCATCGGTAAAGCCTGCCAGCGGCGCCAGCACCCAGGGCGAATCAAGCTCCAGGTTCCCTATTTTGATACTCATTAATCCTGAAGGACTCTCTTCTTATTGAGTCCCTTGTTCTTCTCATGAAGCATCTGCAGACCGTCGAGGGTAAGTCTCCTGTCGATCACGTCTATACAATCCACACCGCTTTCCACCATCGTTGCCATACCGCCGGTAGCGATGACTTTAATGCTGTCAGGATCGCAGCCGAGTTCTTTAGACATCTCTTTTTTCATGCCTTTTATCATGTGCTCCGTGAATCCCATGTGACCATATATGAGTCCGGACTGCATACCTTCTGATGTATTGCGGGCAATGAACCTTCCCGGGATCTCGAGGTCGACGTTAGGCAGTTTGGCAGTGTGCTCAAAGAGAGCTGCTGCCTGTGTTTTCATTCCCGGCGCTATGGCTCCGCCGAGGAACGTTCCTTCCGCGGAAACACAGTCGAATGTCGTTGCCGTACCGAAATCTATAACTATGAGGTCTCCCCCGTATCTTATATGTGCAGCAACTGCGTTGACCAGACGGTCAGCGCCCAGAGCACGCGGGTTTTCATAATTGATCTTAATACCGGTCTTGATACCCTGTTCCACTACGATCGGTGTCTTGTCGTAGAACTTGAGGCACATGTGCTCGAGCGTGAACAGCAGCGAAGGTACGACTGATGCGATTATTATGTCATCGATGTCATCTTCAGTGATGTTTATGCGCCTGTACATCGATCCGAGTATAGTGCCGTACTCATCTGCAGAGCGCCTGTTATCGGTCGCAAGTCTCCAGCTTTCCACCAGTTTAGAGCCTTCGAACACTCCGACTACTATATTCGTATTGCCAACGTCTATAGCAAGAAGCATATTAACCCTCCTCTTCGAGTCTCTTAAGTGCGAGCGCAAGCGTAAGTCCAGGAATGACCCTGTTTGCTGTCATTTCTGCACCGAGTATCTCGTTCGCTTTCTTTAATCTGTACTGAACAGTGTTGTTGTGTATCTCAAGGAATTCCGCTGTCCTGCCTGAATTCATGCCGGCATCGAGTACGAATGTGGATAGCGTGTCGACCAGCATCCTGCCCTTGTTCTGTGAGACTTCACGTTCGAAAGGTTCCAGGAGGTCGAGATACATTTTGCGCTGCATCTGAGATCCGCTCTGCATATATACGCAGTCGCTCACCATTGATATCTCGTATTTTGAGAACACTCTCTTGTACGGGAAAACCTTCTCCATGTATCTGGCTGTCTTGTTGATCATTTTGAATCCGTCAACGCAGCTCTCAAGTCTCTCGAGACCTGTCACATGGAATATGCGCTCGTCCTTTTTGACCGACTTCAGTTCATCGAACATCTCCAGGCAGGCATTTTTTACCTCAATGCCTTTTTCCTGGCCGCCTCCGGTATAAACAATGCCGTAGATCTCATTCGACTCTGTCGTGGTCAGCAGGCCGAAGTCCGCCTTTTTCTTGTATTTAGCAAGTATATCCATAAATGTGTCGACTGAATCGCCTGCGTTTCTGATATAGAAAGCACATGTGAACTGCATCCCGCGAAGGCCGGATTCGTCAAGCAGAGTGTGGCAGAAAGATATATCGCCGCGCACAGCCGATTTGATGAATTCGGCTCTGGAGTCTCTGTCAGGAGTGTACTTCCACATTCCTATCGCAAGCTCTATCGTCTGAGCGAGCTTGCTCATCTCAGCGGCAGAGTACTCGTCTTCGTTATCCACTATGACGAGGATGTATCTGCTGTCCTTGATGTTAATGAATCCCCAGTATGTTATAACGCCCTCTATCTCAACGCGGGTGAAGCCCGTCATCGAAAAAGCGTCAAGCTTGCGTGCAGCCTGGACTGCATCCTCGATCTTTACGAGATGTCTCGTCTCAACAGTGAGTATGGTGTTGTATTCCTCTGTCATCAGCACCACCTGATAGTTATTGTTGAGAGCAGCTTCTCTCAGCGCAGCAGGGAAATTGCTGTGCTTTTCAAAGTTCAGCAGATGGTAGATCGTATTGTTCAGGATGTTGTCGGTGTAGTTTTCTCCGTAGAGGATCTTGTCAAGCACCTGCTCGATGAGCATGCTGTATGTGATGCTGCCGTTGTCATCAATTGCGATGAGCGGAAGATCGACCTCCTCTGCAGCTGCGATGACCTCAGGCGCCACTTCCTTGACTCCTCTTTCGTTAAGATAGATGACAAGGGCGCTGATCCCCTTCTTTCCGAGATCGGTCACTGCTTTCTTCTGTGCGCTGATATCATCTCTGCTGGACCAGAAGTGTGTTATTACCATCTGATCCTTTGCGCCGTTGCGCTCCACGCCCATATCGAGGTCATACTCGTCAAGTACCGATACGGACCTTACTCGTCTTGAGCATTCATCTTTGCACGAAAGAACACGGCTTCCTCTGAACGCATCCAGTTTTAGGCAATCGTTTACGTTTATCTTCATTTTGCTTTTCTCCGGTCTTTCAGTCAGATCACTTCAGATCTTTGTCGTCTGCTTCGAAGCTTACCACTTCACGGTCGTCAGGTATCGCTGCGGCATTGAGTTTCTGGAGTTCTTCTCTCATCAGCCTCTTCTCCTCTTCCTCTATGCGTTTGCTTTCCTCAGCTTCTTTTCTGTTCTTGCGCGCGATCTCTTTATTCTCGCTTTCGATCTCCTGCCTGATCATCTCAGGATCAGCTTCGCCCGTGAACAGTCTCTCGAACTGATCTCCGTCGAGAGTCTCTACGAGAAGCAGAGCCTGAGCAACTCTCTCAAAGGCATCATCATTATCCTGAAGGATCTTTCTGGTCTCTGCATAGCACTGAGTCAGCAGCGTTCTTATCTCGTGATCGACTTCTGACGCCACCTCTTCAGAATAGTTCTGACGTGTCGAGAAGTCCCTTCCGAGGAATACTTCATCACTGGAGCTGAACGATACAGGTCCGAGTTTTTCACTGAAACCATACTTCGTGATCATCTGGCGTGCTATACCGGTAGCGCGCTCGAGGTCGTTGCTTGCACCTGTCGAGATGTCATCGAGCTTAAGCTCTTCAGCGACCCTTCCTCCGAGGAGGTGCTTGATATTGTCTATCATATGGCCTCTGGTCTCGAAGAACCTGTCTTCTTCAGGCAGCCACATCGTGAATCCGCCGGCCATTCCTCTCGGTATGATGGTTATCTGGTGGACCGGATCCGAACCAGGCGTAGCCCTCATCACGATGGCGTGTCCGGCCTCGTGATATGCGGTCAGCTTCTTCTCAGCATCAGATATGACTCTGGACTTCTTCTGAGGTCCGGCCATGACTTTGGTAGTGGCCTCCTCGATCTCATCCATCCTGATTTTTGTTCCGTTCCTTCTGGCGGTCAGAAGAGCGGCCTCGTTGATGAGATTCTCGATATCTGCCGGGGAGAATCCCGGTGTCCTCTTTGCGAGTATCTCAGGGGAAACATCCGTGTCGAGAGGTTTGTTCTTTGTATAAAGTCTGAATAATTCTTCTCTGGCCTTGATGTCAGGCATACCTATGACGATCTGTCTGTCGAATCTGCCCGGTCTGAGCAGAGCCGGGTCAAGTACGTCAGGCCTGTTGGTTGCAGCCAGTATGATGATACCGAGATTTCCGTCAAATCCGTCCATCTCAACCAGGAGCTGGTTAAGTGTCTGTTCTCTCTCATCATTACCGCCGCCGAGACCTGCGCCTCTGCGTCTTCCGACAGCGTCGATCTCGTCTATGAATACGATGCACGGAGCGTTCTTTTTTGCCTCGTTAAAGAGGTCTCTTACCCTGGAAGCTCCTACACCTACGAACATCTCAACGAAGTCCGAACCCGAGATGGTGAAGAACGGTACGCCCGCCTCACCTGCGGTAGCACGCGAGATGTATGTTTTTCCCGTACCCGGCGATCCTACAAGCAGAACGCCCTTTGGGATGCGCGCGCCAAGCTTGGTGTACTTTCCCGGATTGCGCAGAAAGTCCACGATCTCGGAAAGTTCCACCTTTTCCTCTTCAAGTCCGGCAACATCCTTGAATGTGATAGACTTTGCGTCGCTCTTGTAAAGTCTTGCTCTGTTCTTTCCGAACTGGAAAGCCTGTTTATTGCCTCCCTGACTCATCATGAAATAGAAGAGGAAGCCCATAGCAACCACCATGAGCAGCGTCGGTAAAATGTTGAGCAGAGTATATTCACTCTTAGGCGGCTCACTTTCGAGCTCTATTTTGTTCTCTTCGAGCATCGGGTTGATGGTCTTCTCTTCAAGCCAGCTTATCTCAAGCAGCGACGGTGCGTATGTCACCTCTTTGGTGCCATCCTTCTTTACACCGACAAGCTTTCTGTCTGTTATGTTGATCGTCTCAAAATCCCCTTTTTCAAGATGCGTCGCAAACTGGGAGAACTTGACATCCTTTACGTCAGTACTGCCTGCCATGCCTCTTATCATCATGGACATGCTGAGCACGACTACAAAGATGATCAGATATGTTCCTATACTGCGTCCGATATTTCTCAATTCCTGTTTTCCTTTCTTTGTATAAAAAGCGGCACTAAAAAAGCCTCTTATTTTGTGCCCCGAGCACAAATTTTATCATATCGATTCATCAAGTTCAATCAAAAGAACTCTCTTCGTTGTATCTGTAATATGAAATTTTGGTGAAAACCTGCCCTTTGTCTTCTCCCGTTCACCTGCGAAATATTCGCTCGGAAGCACCCATAGCACCTCACTTCCGATGCACACCATGAGTATGCTGTCTCTGGCAGACTTCCTTACTTTCGAGTCCACAAGCAGATCCTGGATCTTTTTGCTGCCCTGTTTCATAGGCAGATAGTCACCCTCACGCCTCGTGCGCAGCTCTATCTCACCAAGCCTGCCCGGATATTCATCGTTGAACGCATCGAAATCGAATGCGGCATAAGGCACATCTTCATCCGGAGTGAATTCTTTCGCCATCAGTACTCTCGGATAGATGGCTATGCTTTCATCGGGCCTGATGACTTCCTCTTCTCCGGAAAAGATGATCCTGTCGTATTCCCTGCGTGCCCTGATACCATAAGGAAGATCTATGCCTGATGACGGATGGTCGCTGTAGATCAGGCCTGTGATTGCAGACACGTTTTCGAATGTGGCACTGTCCTCAAGCCTGAGAAGATCGAAAATCATGCTGACAATGCGGCTGTTGATCGAAGGCGGATTATCCCTGATCCGGGAAATATCCAGTACTGCCTGCTCTTTTTCGCCGCTCACTTCGACATATTCGAAGTAATCGCTCATGGCGATCTCTCTCAGGAGGGAATCATCCATATAGGCCAGAGCTGCATATCGTCTGAGATTGTCCTTTATTTTCGGATTGTAATTCTTTTCAAGATAAGGGATAAGCTCGTTTCTTATCCTGTTGCGCGTATACGTATTCTCGTCGTTCGACTTGTCGATGTTAGGCTTCAGCTTGTTGTCACTGATGTATGCCTCGATGTCCTTGCGCTCAATGTTGAGAAGCGGGCGTACTATGAGATATCCCGCCTCTGACATCCTCACCGAAGGGATCCCGGCAAGACCGTGAGGACCTGTCCCTCGTATGAGTCTGAAAAGCACTGTCTCGGCCTGATCGTCTGCATTATGAGCCAGAGCAATAACGATCTTCTCTCCCGGAACGCCGTTTTCTTCAAGCTCAGCTGCGACTTCATCAAATATCTGGTATCTGACCTGCCTGCCGGCTTCTTCGACTGAAATGCCGAGCTCATCGGCGACGTCCTTGCAGGATGCCTCATAAATTCTCAGTTCGAGATCCATGCGGTCGCAGATATCACTCAGATGCATGCTCTCGTCATAGGCCTCAGGTCTGAGCATGTGATTTATATGCACGGGAACAAGAAGCAGATCGTACATGTCTGCGATGCTGTTGAGTGCATGAAGCAGGCACAGTGAATCCGGTCCGCCCGAGACGCCGACAATTACAGCCGACGCCGGCGCTATGAGGCCGTTGTCTATAATAGTGTCAATAATGTAGTTTCTCTTCATTTTACCGGTAAAAGCAGCCGCTTACTTAATGCCAAAAAAGCGCTTGCCATTTTCTGTCAGTATCTGAGCAACCTCTTCATACTCGAGGCCTTTCAGTATCGCCATGCGTCTTACTATGTGTTCGATGTACGGGGATTTGTTCGGCCTTCCGCGAAGCGGTACGGGAGCCATGTATGGCGCATCGGTCTCCGACATAAGATATTCGATCGGCACCTGCCTTACCACTTCCGCTGCCTTCTTCCCGTTTTTAAACGTGACCGGACCTCCGAGCGACATCGTTGCGCCGAGCTTCACGTATTCAAGCGCAAGCTCAGGCGAACCTGAGAAGCAGTGCATCTGAACGCGTGCATCAGGCACTTCCCTGCCTCCTGACAGTCTGGGCGTAAACCACGACTTCCTCTCTTCAGAGAACGCTCCCTCCTCTTTCAGTATATCCATTGTCAGCTGATGCGCGTCACGCGAATGTATCATGATCGGCATCCTGAGCTCATTTGCCAGCCTTATCTGTTTTCTGAAAAGTTCCTGCTGCTCCTCACGGTCATCTGTCCCGTAGTAGAAGTCAAGGCCGATCTCGCCGATGGCGACTGCCTTCGGATGAGCGGCAAGTTTTCTGATCTCTTCAATGTCCGCATCGGTATATGTCGATGCGTGGTCAGGATGTATGCCGACAGCTGCATAGCACCACGGATAGTCGTCAGAGTCTTTCAGTGCCTGTACCGCGGAATCGACACAGTCTGCCACGTCAATGATAAAGGCTACGTCAGAAGCTTCTATTTCCGAAGCAAGTTCGCGCCTCTCCTCTTCAGTATATTTTTCAAAATTCAGATGTGTATGTGCATCAAACAGCATTGTATTACCCATATAAACCTGAAAAGTGTACAAAAAGTCATTTCTCTGATTTCATGTACACTTTTCTATTAAACTCCTATTTTTTTATGATCAGCACCTTATGCTCTGGCTGCTTCGCCGAGAGCGTAAAGCTCTTCGAGTTCCTTGTCGATATCGAGTCTCGGGAAGAGCATATCGCCCTTGTGAGTCTCAGCGCCATCCATCTGGTAGAACTCAAACGCGTCTTCCCATACTGCAGGCTTTCCGGCAAGTCCGAGCTGATCTCTCATGCGCTCCGAAGTGGTGTGCATGAACGGAACGATCAGTATAGATACTATTCTGAGAGCCTCTGCAAGGTTTCTCATGACGGTATCGAGCTCTGCTTTCTTCGACTCATCCTTAGCGAGCACCCATGGTGTCTTTTCATCGATGTACTTGTTGGCACGTCTGATAAGGATCCAGATCTCTTCAAGCGCCATGTTGAACTGGAACTGATCCATTTTCTCAGATACTCTGTCAGCTGTCGAAGTCGCAAGTGCTATAAGCTCGTCATCGATCTCATCTCTTGTAGTAGCTGCAGGGACAACTCCGCCGCAGTACTTTTTGATCATGCTGACTGTTCTTGAGAGCAGGTTGCCGAGGTCATTGGCAAGGTCGAAGTTCATTCTTTTCAGCATGACTTCATTTGTGAAGATGCCGTCCTGTCCGAATGTGTACTCGCGGAGCAGGAAATACTTGAGCGCATCAATGCCGTAGCGGTCGATCAGTACTACAGGGTCGATCACATCCTGTCCCTTTGCTGCCTTTGATTTTGATACCTTTTCGCCTCCGAGCAGGAGCCATCCATGGCCCCTTACCTGCTTCGGAATAGGCAGATCTGCACTCATGAGCATTGCCGGCCAGATGAGCGAGTGGAATCTTACGATTTCCTTGCCCACAAGATGGCAGTCGCAAGGCCAGTACTTGTTGAACTTCTCACAGTCGTCCGGGCCGCCAAGAGCCGTTACATAGTTTGAGAGCGCGTCGACCCATACGTACATTACGTGCTTTGGATCATTAGGCACCGGGATGCCCCAGTCGAAAGATGAACGGGATACGCAAAGGTCTTCCATGCCCTGTTCTACAAAGGCTACCATCTCATTGCGTCTTGTCTCCGGCACCAGGAAGTCCGGATTTTCCCTGAACTCCTCGAGAAGTCTGTCGGCATACTTTGACATTCTGAAGAAATAAGCAGGCTCGCTCGCCTTGGTTACAGGCCTGCCGCAGTCAGGGCAGCAGCCGTTCACGAGCTGTGACTCAGTCCAGAAAGCTTCACACTCCTTGCAGTAAAGTCCCTCATATTCTCCGAGGTAGATGTCTCCCTTGTCGTACATCCTCTGCCAGATCTTCTGGACCCTCTCCATATGTCTCGGTTCCGTGGTCCTGATGAAATCATCGTACGAGATCTCCATAGTCGCCCACAGATCCTTTATGCCGGCTACTATCTCATCGACGTATTCCTGAGGCGTGACGCCCTTTTCTATCGCCTTTGTCTGTATCTTCTGTCCGTGCTCATCAGTACCCGTCAGGAACATGACGTCATAGCCCTGCAGTCTCTTGAAACGAGCCATGGCATCTGCCATGACCGTGCAGTAAGTATGTCCGATGTGCAGATTTGAACTCGGATAGTAGATAGGTGTTGAGATGTAGTAAGTTCCTTTGTTCTCCATTGTCTTCCTTCCCGCTCGAATGAGAGCTTCTAGTTGATACCGTATTCCTTCTCGTCTACGCTCCAGTCGCCGCTTCCGGCTTCACCCTCCGAAACGAACGAGTCCACAAGTCTCGACGTTGCGATCGCAAGCGCCCAGATGGCTGCGCTGATCACAAGCGCTCCGAATAGGGATATCTCAATTTTTGTATTGGGTTTCATAGTATTCTCCTTTGCAGTCATTTTCTGCAAACTAACATTACAATTATAGCAAACGGCGCAAGTGATGTCATTCTATTTGTGTTCAGGCTCGCGTATCATCCCGGCATACGGGAGTGTCGTAAATCCGCTTTTTTTGTATACCCTTATGGCATGCAGGTTGGTTTCTTCGACTTCGAGTCTGTGGATATGATCCGGATATTTTTCTTTGACCATGTCGAACAGCATGACTCCGAGGCCCTTGCCTCTCTCATCCTCTTCGAGAAAAAGATCTTCTATCCAGATGACCGGTCTGCCGTACTCAGTGCTGAAGCTGTGTGCCAGCATGGAATAGCCGCAGATGCTGCCGTCTTCCCGCGTAAACACATAGCCCGAAGCAAACGGACAGTCTGAAACACATGCATCCACGTCATTGCTGAAGACTTCTTCGGAGCCGTTCGAATGTACGGCTTCAGATGCGTAGAAGCCGCGCATCATGTCAATAACTGCTGTTTTATCAGACGCCTCCATTGGCCTTAATGAATAATCATCCATAACATCACCTGCTTTTTTCTATTGGATAATCGTGATCCTCCCCTGACCGTAAGGGTCGGTGTATTCCACACCTATTTCACCGCCAAGGGTGTCTTTTATATAATCCGAAAGAACTTCGCTGTCAAGTCTTCCGGTCGTGATCACGTTACTTGCTCCGTCAAACATCGTAAAACCGTCCCCGTGATTCAGGAGATGGAAATCCTGACCTGCCAGAGAATATATGGCTTCAGGATCCAGCGGTTTGCACCCTACTGTCACGTTTCTGACTCTTCGTTCGCCGCTGATCCCGGCAAACATTCCTTCCTCATCTTTTGTGCATGGTGACGGTACACTCACGTCGATTTCATACGTAAGTCCGGATACCTGCAGGAATCCTCCGAACTCGCCCGGCAGTTTGTAGGAACCCCATTCAAGCGCGTCAAGGATCTGCTGTCCTGTGACATCTATCACACACATCTCATTATTGAAAGGAAATACTTCGAGTATTTTTTCATATGTGATATCGCCCTTATCTATACAGCTTCGAACGTTGGCACCTCCGCAGATGCCTATATCCGCATCCAGCTGCACTCTTATGGCATCCCCGTCATCAACAAGTATGGTTGCATATCCTTTTGCCTCAAGGTTTTCCCTTACAGCCTGCAGCCCCGCCAGTCCGAAGCCTTCAGCAATGCCGCAGTGCATGTCACTGGTATAGAGGATCATTACCTTGCCGCTGTTCTGGGATTCACTCTGCGCTTCCTCCCCGCTGTTTCCTGTACTGCATCCTGCAAGCAATATCAGAAAGGATACCAGTAATGCAAGTATGCGGAAACTTCCTTTTTTTATTTTTCATATTTCTTCTCCCATACCCCAAAGGGCTCATTCGCCCTCCTGTTACGGTAACTCCGGTAACATTATTTATACATTCTAACATAGAAGCATAGTGTTGTGATATTATTAAAGTCTATGAAGAAGGCCACTAAGAAAAACCTTAAAAAGCACGCATACACTGCCGCCCAATGGACCTGGGGCCTGCCTCAGACCCTGCTCGGCGCAGCTCTTTATGTTGCTCACAGAAACGACGAACACTTCGACTACCACGGTGCCAAAGCTACCGCATGGAACAAGGATGCCGGCATTTCGCTCGGCAAATTCATCTTTGTGCCGCGGAAGGCCGGCGGACCAGCAGACAACTTTCTCCTCGAGCACGAATACGGACATACTCTTCAGTCGCTCATACTCGGACCATTCTACCTTCTTGCAGTCGGAGCTCCTTCAATTCTCTGGAACAGGCTTCCTTATTTCAAAAGCAGAAGAAAACGAAGCGGAAAGTCTTATTACTCCGCTCCGTTTGAAAAAACAGCAAATATTCTTGCTGCCTTATCCAATAAAGAAAAGAAGTAAAACTTCCGGAAGAAGCTCTGCAGCAAGAGAAAAGCCCAAGCTTCATATTCTGAAGCTTAGGCTTTTATATACTCTTTCACCAAAATTTTATGTCGTATTTTAATTACGAAATTATTTCGCTTTCTGCTTGCGTCCGATCTCAAGCCCCATCCTGAAGGCCTCTACGTTTGGCTCGATCAGTTTAGGCTTTCTTTCGAATTTGTGGTTGATGCCCTTAACGATAACTTCCTCAGGAACTGCGTCTGTAGCGCCGACGTAAACGCCGAGCATGATGACGTTGAGAGCTCTCGGGTTGTTGATGTCAATGGCCATCTGTGTTACAGGCGCCTCGATGACGTTGATGTCATCCCTTTCGATAGGGTCTGTAACGATCGTGCTGTTCACAAAGAGATTTCCGCCCGGCTTGAGGTTACCGATGAACTTGTGCAGCGACGGTCCGTTCATTACTACAAGGTCCTCGAGGCTGTAGCTTACAGGTGCTCCGATAGGATCGTCCGAAATAACTACATAGCAGTTAGCTGTGCCGCCTCTCATGGCAGCGCCGTATGAAGGGAAGAATGTGACGTTGAGGTCTGTAGCCTCAGAGGTAGCTTCCGCCAGAAGCTTGCCCATCGTCATGACTCCCTGTCCGCCGAAACCGGCGATCATAAGATTTCTTTCCATGGTTTACCTCCTATTGCTTCTTCTCTCCGCCGTCTCTGAATACTCCAAGAGGATATTCAGCAAACATCTTCTCTCTCAGGAAGTCGAGTGACTTGAGCGGGTCAAGCCCCCAGTTTGTAGGGCAGCTTGTAACGATCTCGACGATCGAATAGCCCTTTCCTTCGAGCTGATACTTGAATGCCTTCTTGATGGCGTTTCTTGCCTTGATGACGTTCTGCGGTGTATCGCAGCTGACTCTCTCGATGTAATACGGAGCTGTCAGCTGGTTGATGATCTCGCTCATGTGCATCGGATAGCCGTGTTCCTCAGGATCACGTCCGCCCGGTGTAGTCGTCGACTTCATGCCTATGAGCGTAGTAGGAGCCATCTGGCCGCCTGTCATGCCGTAAATACCGTTGTTAACGAAGATGACCGTGAAGTTCTCGCCTCTGTTGGCAGCTGAAAGTGTCTCAGCAAGTCCGATAGCCGCGAGGTCTCCATCGCCCTGATATGTGTATACGAGCGAGTTCGGGGACGATCTCTTGATGCCTGTTGCAACGGCGCCTGCTCTTCCGTGAGCAGCGATGGTCTCATCGCATGTTACGTAGAACTGTCCGAGTCCGCAGCATCCTACGCCCTCTACTCTTACGAGGTTGTCGAGCTGTCCGAGCTCTTCAGCAGCCTCGCCGATGATCTTGTGGATCGTGCTGTGCATGCAGCCCGGGCAGAATCCGGATACTGCACCTTCAATGATACCTTTGGTCCTGGTATAGACTTTCTTTTCTTCAGCCATTACAGCACCTCCTTAATGAATTCTTTTGCACCCTTCAGTACCTGATCGTTGGTCAGCAGCTGGCCGCCTGATCTGAGCACTTCATGGATCGGGCATCTGCCCTGTACTGCAAAGTCGACATCCCATCTCATCTGAGCAGGGATAGACATCTCTACATCAATGATTCCTTTGACTTTGTTGAAGTCGAGGTTTCTGAACGAATCATATGGGAACGGCGAGATCGTGATAGGTCTGATCATACCTGCCTTGATCCCTTCTTCGCGGAGCTGTCTGATGACTGCTCTTGATATACGTGCGCTGATTCCATAAGCTGCGAATACGATCTCTGCATCGTCCATCATGAACTCTTCAACTCTGATGTCCTTGTCCCATGTCTCGTACATTGCAGCTGCTTCAATATTTGCCTGTTCCTGACCGTCACCTACCGAACCCGGTCTGCAGGTTGCCTGCTGTCCGAGCGGGTGTCCGATGATAGCTCTAGGAAGGAATTTTGCTCTGCACTCTTCAAGCTCTTTGTCTGACTTCATCGGCGGAAGAACTACAGGCTCCATCATGGTGCCCATAACGCCGTCTGTAAGAACGAGCACAGGGTTCTGGTCTCTCTCAGCGAGGTCATATGCCTCATAGACCATGTCTACGCACTCCTGTACTGAATCCGGAGCGAGTACGATCATTCTGAATCCGCCGTTTCCGGATGCCTTTGTAGCCTGCATGTAGTCCTGCTGTGCCGGCTGGATGGCTCCGATTCCCGGGCCGCCTCTCTGAACGTTTACGTATACCATAGGGATACGTGCTGACGCGCAGTAAGATACGCCTTCGCTGTAAAGCGAGATGCCGCATGATGAGGACGAGCTCATAGCTCTGATTCCTGTCGAAGCAGCGCCGTACAGCATATTGACGGAAGCGACTTCGCTTTCGCCCTGTACAAAAGTGCCGCCTACTTCAGGAAGCCTTCTTGCCATGTACTCAGGGATCTCGTTCTGAGGAGTGATAGGATAGCCTGCGAAGAAACGGCAGCCTGCTCTTACAGCAGCCTCAGCTATCGCTTCTGTTCCTTTCATGAATACTCTGTCTGCCATATCGATCTCCTTTCCTATCTCCACACCTCTATCGCGGACTCAGGGCAGATCTGGGCACACATCGCACATCCGATGCAGTCCTCAGGTCTTGCGGAAGTCGCATAGAGATAACCCTTGGAGTTAACTTTCTCGCCGATCTCAAGGCACTTCTTAGGGCACGAGATGACGCAGTAGGAGCATGATTTGCAGGCTTCAGTCGTGATTTCGATTCTTGCCATTAATATTCCTCCTTCTTAGCAATACCTTTGTTTATTCTAATCAACCCACGAGTAGGTCAGGAAGAGGTCGAGAGGTACCAGAGACTTGCCGGTCATAGCCTGCGCTTCTTCGAAGATCTCTCTTCTTACGCATGCACTGTTGACGACCGTGTAGCCGTCGAACAGCTCATCGATCCTGTCCAGTCCTTCCATGAATTCATTAACTGATGTAGCGTATCCGAGGTTCGGATTTCCGAGAATGTATATATGATCGAGCCTCATGGACCCGAGGATGTGACGCATGGTGCCGTCGATGGCATCGACGCTTTTTGTCCACGGTCTGTACGGATTTACAATGTAGACAGGAACGGCGTCATCCTTGCTCAGCAGATCGCTGTATGCACCTGCAAACTTTGCCGCCTGATGACCTCCGCCTATATCAAGGAGAGTGTAGTGATCGGAGATGAGTGATACCCTGACTCCGCCTACCATGACCGGCGCGTCGAGATACTGCTCCTGATAAATAATGTTCACTCCCCTGTCCGCAAAGTCTTTTTGCATGTCGCGCGACCTGTAGAGCGGCTTTGTCTGGTCGAGATCGAATAGATCGACCTGCTTTCCGGTCTTCTGTGCAAGCTTGTTGGCGATGTTGAGGATTATCTCGCTTTTGCCTGAACCTGCCTCGCCGATGAAGACGAAATTCTTCTTTTCATCCATCAGCTGCTCAAATGTTTTGTCTGCTTCGTAAAAGAGTCCCATATGATAAATTCCTACAAAAATGGCTGTCCCTTGTCCCGGAACAGCCTGATTCTATATTACCCTTGGTTTTGTTTCCTATAAATTTATACAATAGTATTCACACTTTTGCAAGTAAAGATTATGTGAAGAAAGTACCGGGTTTATGATAATATGATTCCATGAAAATACTAAGTATTACTGCTCAAAAGCCGCACTCCACAGGCAGCGGCACATACATGACCGAGCTTGTAAAAGCATTTGACCGCATGGGCCACAGCCAGGCTGTCGTCTGCGGCATCTTTCCGGATGACATAGTTGACTTCCCTGAAGGAGTCTCATGTTATCCTGTCTTTTTTACTGACAACAGTGTCGATCTGCTTGCCGCGCCTTGCAAGGCTGAACAGTCAAGATTCCGCGCACTGCCATTCCCTGTAGTCGGCATGTCGGATATAATGCCGTACACTTCAACCAGATACCGCGACCTTACTCCTGAAATGATCTCTCAGTTTGAGGAGGCTTTCACGGATGCTGCAGGACGGGCGATAGCTGATCTCGATCCCGATCTCATCATCTGTCATCACCTGTTTCTGCTGACAGCTCTTGTCAGGAAGCACTTCCCGGAAAGGAAAATCATCGGGATCTCCCACGGCACTGACTTAAGGCAGATGATAAACTGCGATAACCTCCGGGATATCGTAAGACCGTATATAAAAGATCTGGATGCAGCCCTTGCGCTGCACTCGGAACAGCGTGATCAGATAATCGATATATTCGGCATGGATGGGAGCCGTGTATCCGTTATAGGAAGCGGTTATAATAATAAACTGTTCAATACCGAAGGCAGAATAGAAAGGCTCCCTGACGGACCTCTGCGGATCGCCTATGCCGGAAAGATAAGCAGGCCTAAAGGCGTACCGGAGATGCTCGCTGCCCTCGGGAGACTGGCCGCGGACAGCGACATTCCCGCTTTTGAACTCACGATGGCAGGCGGATGTCAGGATGAAGTGCTGATGGATAAACTCGGAGAGCTTCCTTCGTGGGCGGATTGGCTGGGGCAGATCCCGCAGCCCGCTCTCGCGGAACTGTTCCGCCGGACGGACATCTTTATACTTCCGTCCTACTTTGAAGGACTTCCGCTGGTACTCATTGAAGCGATGTCCGCCGGTGCGGTGCCTGTCAGCACCGATCTGCCGGGCATCAGAAGCTGGATAAACGCCAATGTCGGCGGTTCAAACGCCGTATTCGTTCCAATGCCCCCGATGAAAAGCATCGATGAGCCGACAGAAGCCGGCCGCAGCGCTTTCATTGATGACCTGACGGCTGTCATCAGAGATACGATCAGTTCCTTCGCTGCAGGAACCCTTCCGGGCCCTCTTCCGGATACTGCGGCAATCACATGGGACGGACTTGCAGCCAGACTTCTGAAGATATTTGAATGATCTCAACGGCCGCCTCCGGGCGGTTTTTTTTGTTTGTTTTTATGTATAAGTTTATTAAACAAACACAATAATCTGTACGCCATATGTTAATATGTTACCCATCAAAGAAGGAGCTGACTATGGACAGAGATCAGGCAACAACAATAATGGCGAATGCCCTCAGGGGTTTTCACGGAAGGTTCAAAAGGATGTACGGCCAGCTTTGCATGCGCGTGGATGAGTACACATTCCTCAGCACCGGCGGTACAAAGATCCTTTCGGAAATATCTGAAGACAGCTTTGAACTCTGCGATATCAGCGCAGGAGAACTTGGAGCGATCTTCCGGAGAAGAAGCGACATAAACGCTGTCCTTTTTGGCTGCTCAGCCGATACAGTTGCCGTATCCGAAAAAGCCGATGTGCTGCCTGTCGCCCTTGAAGATCTGGCAAGGCTCACAGGATCCGAGCTGAAGGTCATTCCCGATGCATCTGCCGCAAGCATACTTTCTGCTCTGACCGATACTTCAGTCTGCCTTATCAAAGGCACCGGCACTATCGCAGTTGGTACAAACTGCAGAAAAGCCGTAGCCGGAGCTCAGATCGTAGAAAAGGCCTGCGAAGCAGAGGTCCACGGTGAGATGCTCGGCGGAACAGTGCCAATTGAAAAAGCCCTCGCTGAAAAATTCAGAAAGGACTTCATATCGGATTATATCAACCGCAACGAGAAGCCTAACGCGGAATACGTCGAATATGACGAGGAAGAATTCGCCGTCAGAGGCAGCATCATAGATCACGGCAAGGATCTCGTAAGGCGCGATCTTTCTTACGGTTCGTGGGGCAACCTTTCGGTCAGGCTCAACGATGATGAAATGCTTATCACCCCTTCATCGATGGACTATTTCGACATCAGGATAGACGATATCGTGAAGGTCAATATACATACTCTTGAATACGGTAACCAGCGTATCCCAAGCACCGAAGTAAAGATGCATGCCGCAGCGTACAGAGAGCTTCCGGACTGCAAAGCCATGATCCAGACCCGTTCCAACGCCATAAGCGTATTTGCCGCCTGCAAGGCAGGCTTCGCGCTTGGCGGAGGTGAGCTTCAGGATCTGATAGGCGATGTGAAAGTAACTGACTATGCCCTGCCGGGCTCCGAAGAGCTTGCTGAATCTGTAGTCTCGACACTGAAAGACACACATGCCTGCATCATCCCTCACCACGGAGCTGTGTTCTACGGTCCGTCGCTCGAGGTGGTCCTGGCTATAGCTGAAGCCGTAGAGATGAAGGCACGCAACCTTCTCTCCTTCGACTCAGGACTCTAACTGCTCCAGGTTATTTTTGTATTCTCCATAGCTGAAGAACACCAGGCCGATCCAGATTATGGCAAATGATATCACCTGCACTCTGTCGATCGGCTCTTTATATGCAAAAATACCGAGCAGAAGAGTTATAGTAGGGCTGATATACTGAGCCAGGCCGATCACAAAAAGAGTTACCTTCTTGGCAGCGCTTCCGAAAAGCGCGATCGGTATCAGCGTGATAAGTCCGCTCAGAAACATCAGAGCGTATTTTCCGGGCACACCGAAGCTCAGTGCGCCTATACCCTTTGTCTCTATATAGATTATTGCAATGACAGCCAGCACGGCATAGAACATGGTCTCGTATACAAGCTCTATAAGCGGCGGTTTGTCCGTCGACTTTTTTATTGCCGAGTAGCATGCCCATGTGAATGCAAGACCAAGCGCTACCCCCGGGATCTGCCGGTAATGGATGAGCATTGCTGTAAGCGCAATAACGGCAAGGCCCATCGCAGTCATGTTATACTTCGTAAACTTCTCCCTGAAGATCACAACACCGAAAAGGCAGATCACGATAGGTTCAATGTAATAGCCTATCGAAGCCTGTATCATGTGGCCTGTAGTCATGGCCCAGATGTACGTGCTCCAGTTAGCCGTGAGCAGCAGACCGGCAGCCAGATATCTGGTGATAACGCCCTTCTCTCTGAGAGGTTTCCATATCTCCTCTCTCGAATACCTCATTCTGGCCGCAATATACGAATACACGAACATGGTCACCATACGATAGAGAATGATGATCCATGACGGTATAGGCACCAGAGCCTGCCAGTATATAGGGCAGAATCCCCAGAACAGCTGGCATGCCAGAACACATATAAGTCCGGTCCTGTAATCGCTGCTGTTCTTTTTGCTGTTTAACCCAACACTCTTTTTATCCATCAAAACACTTACCGCCCTTACAGGCCAAGCTCCTCCTCAACGAGCCTTACAGCGATCCTTATGCATTCATCGCATGAAGTGAAGGCCTTTCCGTTGTTTCCTGTCTTGATGTCCTTGCAGATGAGAGCCTTTGCCTGCTCAATGAATTTCTTCTGCATTATGCCTGCGATCCTTGTCGTCCTGGCTTTTGTCATGCCGGCTTTCTCCGTATTGCCGTCACTGTGCACGAGACCTGCGAGCATGGCGGCTCCGCTGAGGGCACCGCAGACTCCCTGCGTCGTTCCCATGCCGGCTCCGAAGCCTTCACCCATTTTATAGAGCAGGGACTCGTCTATCCCTACCTCGTCTGCAAATACGCATGCCACCGACTGGCAGCAGTTAAATCCGTTTCTGTGCTTTGCGGAAGCCAGATCTGCTCTGTCCATTTTATGTCCTCCTGTTGGATTTTTTGATTTACGACGAATATGATATCACATTTTTTTGCAACACTTCAGCCTTTTTACGATACTATATATATGAGAGCTCTTAAAAAGCATCCAGAATGCTTATGTGAGGATGATCGAATGAATGAAAAACTGATCAATGAAGCTATAGCCGGGAGCAAGGAAGCGTTCTGCTCACTCTACGGCGAATATAAGGACAGGCTTTACCGCTATGCGCTCTACAGGCTCGGCGATCCTACCGAAGCCGAGGACGCCGTGAGTGACTGCGTGCTCGCAGCATGGAAAAGCATCAGCAGTCTCAGAAGCGAAAAGGCCTTCGGATCGTGGATCTTCAGGATCCTTTCGAATTGCTGTGCTTCGAGGATAAAGGAAATGATCGGAACGCGTGAGAACCTCGAACGCTTATATGACGCAGGCACGGGCAGTATTTCAGCTCCCCCTTCCCTTTCCATGGAGCTTGCCGAAGCACTTGCGCAGCTCGGAGATGACGATCGGGATATAGTATTGCTCAGCGTCATAGGCGGACTGAACAGCACGGAGATCGCGTCACTGACAGATCTTGCTCCTGGGAGCGTAAGATCAAAGCTGTCGAGAAGCCTGGCGAAAATGCGTGAGTTCTTATCATAAGGAGAATCAAAATGAGCAAAGATCATGATTATATAAAAGAAATGTTCGACAGCGACGGCATCAAGGCTCCGGAGAGCCTGTCCGAAGAGAACATGCTCGCCATGCTGAACGAATCCGAAGAAAAACACTTTGAGCCTGCGCGTGCCAAGTCCCGCCCTTCGCTGAAGAGATGGGTGGCAGTAGCAGCCGTTGCAGTCATCGCAGTCTTCGGCATAACAGGACTCAGGGATATACTGCTGTCCCCTCCTGACACAGCTCTTGTCGGCGGCGAACTTTACACTTTCAAGAGTGAAAAAGAGATAGAAAGACTTCTCAGAAGCATGGATGACAGTCCGCGTTTCAGCCCTTTCAGATTAGGCAAAGGGTCCGCTGATGAAGAACTTGTTGAATACGAAACCGCTCCGCTCGCGGATTCAGATGCCGCAACCGGTGTTGTCAGCAATTCAGCAGCTGCAAAGTCGACCGGAGCCGGCGGACATTCCGAGACATACCTGCAGGTGGACGACGTAGATGAAGCTGATATCGTAAAGACCGACGGCAAATACATTTATTACGTAACAGACAGCCGTGAAGTAGTCATTCTATCCGCAGAAGACGGAAAAACCAGAAAGCTGTCGACGATCGGAAGCAGCGGTGTTGAGAACTACATAAACGATATCTATGTTAAGGGTGACAAGCTGATCACTGTTGGCACTATTTACAAGGATGACAGCGACGAATCCTCTTCAGGCATAGTCGTTTATGATATCAGTGACCGCAGCAAGCCTGAAGTGCTTTATGACTTCAGTCAGACAGGCAGCATACTCTCGAGCCGCATGGTCGGAGACTGTGTGTACCTCGTGACCAATGACTACGTTTACAGAGGCGGCCGTACAGTGCCTTTGTGCGGAAGCATCGAAAGCCCGAAAGGCCTCGAGGCACAGGATATATGCTGCGTTCCTCAGCCACACTCATCTTCATACATAGTTCTTAGCGCCATCGACACCTCTTCAGGTGAACAGGGCCGGTCTGCAACGAAGGCAGTCTTCGGTGCAAGTGAACAGATCTACTGCAATGACCATAACCTCTACTGCACTTCCATGGAGTGGCCTGATGACAACGGCACATTCTATACACGTATAGTCCGCGCCAGCCTGGACGGACTCAAGGTGAAGGCCGACGCTACCACTAAGGTACGCGGCTATGTAGATTCGCAGTTCTCCATGGATGAGAAGGACGGTTACTTCCGCATTGCAACCACCTCGCAGCGCGGCGGCATCGACGTAAACAACCTGTACGTGCTCGATTCCGGGCTGAAAGAAGCCGGCAAGGTGACAGGATTCGCACGCAATGAGAGCATCAAGGCTGTCCGCTTCATCGGCGATAAGGCATATGTGATCACCTACGAAGCGATCGATCCGCTCTTCATAATCGACCTTTCAGATCCTGCGGATCCGCGCATCGAAGGCGAAGTCAAGATCGACGGCTTCTCCACCCTGCTCATACCTGCGGGAGACGGCAGACTGCTTGGTATCGGTCACGCGACCGGCGACAACGGTTACGGCGGAGAGTACGACAGCGGACTCAAACTGGCCCTCTTTGACATATCTGATCCGTCTGAGCCGAAGGTTCTCGACAGCAAGGAATTCAAGGATATGTCCAGCATCGCACAGTATGATCACCATGCGCTGATGGTCAACAACGAAGCCGGATACTTCGCGATCCCTTACGAGATATGGAATTATGATGATATTGAAGAAGAGGCCATCGTCGAGGATGACGCGGAGTCTTCAGACTCCGACGATGCTGAAGAATCTGAGGCAGTAATACTTGTTGACAATGAGCCCGAGTACAGTTACGACACTGGTGTCCTGCTTTTCAGGACCGGCGATGAAATCAGTTCGGTAGACAAGCACAGTCTCGAAGGTTCAGCGATCCTCAGAAGCGTATATATCGGCGACTGGGTATACTCCCTCGATTCGGACGGAAACGTTCAGAGCTTCAAACCTGCCTTCTAAGTATATTTGCAATAAAAAAACTGTGATAGTACAATAAGGCATGGCTTACGATGGAATCATTACATATGCTGCTGCAAAAGAATTAAAAGAACGTATCGTGCCGGGCAAGATAGAGAAGATCTATCAGCCGGGTCCCGAAGATCTTTTGGTGCACATCCACACCCAGCGTGGGAATGTGCGCCTTTTCATTTCCTGTAACAGCAGTTCCGCAAGAGTATGCCTGACCGGAGGCAGCTACACGAATCCCGAGCAGCCTCCTACGTTCTGCATGCTGCTCAGAAAACACCTGCAGGGCGGACGCATAACAGATGTAAGGCAGAAAGACGCCGAGCGCATCATAGAAATAGACATTGAAGCACAGAATGAGCTCGGTTTTTCGGTATGCCGCAGACTTATTGTCGAGATAATGTCTAAACACAGCAACATTGTCCTGACAGACATAGAAAGCGGAAAGATCATCGATTCCATAAAACGCATTTCCATCGACGTTAACCGGTACCGTCAGCTGCTCCCGGGCATGATATACAGATACCCACCTGCACAGGACAAGCTTCCGTTCAAGGAGGTAAACGAGGAGACTCAGCTCCCTCATGACGACCGTGCGCTCATGGCCCGCATAGCCGGCATTTCCCCTTCGATCAGCCGGGAGATGCTCGCTCACTGCTACACATCTCATGACGCTTCTGTTCTTTCTGTAGTCCCTGCAAGAAAGCTCATGGAGATCATCGCCTCGATCGATGACGGCAGCGCAAAGCCGCGCGTGTATGTTGACGACGAAGGCACGCCGCGAGAATTCCACATAACTGCGCTCACCGAATTCGAGGAACTCGACAAGTTATTCTTCGATACAGTCTCCGAATGCGTCGACTATTATTTTACTAACCGCGTAGCCTCCAATATGGTGCGCCAGAAGGCCATGCCTCTTCTGAAATCAGTTCAGGCATCGCACAGCAAAGCACTCCTGAAAAAGAAAAGACTCTCGGAGGATCTTCTTAGTGCAGAAAATTCTGAAAAGTACAGGCTTTACGGAGAACTCCTGACCGCCAATCTGCACCTTATAAAGCCGGGTGACCGCAGAGTAAGGGTCATCAATTACTATGACGGCAGCGAGATCGAGATCCCTCTGGATGAGAAGATTTCCGCATCAGCCAACGCCCAGAAGTATTTCAAGAAATACTCCAAAGCAAGAACCGCTATCCACGAAAAACAGGCACAGCTCGAAGATAACGACAGAGATATCGAATACCTCGAGTCCGTGATACAGAATATAGAAGCTGCAGACAGCGTTCCGCTGCTAGATACCATAAGGGATGAGCTGGAGCAGACGGGTTACGTCAGAAGACGTCAGAAGGCCTCACAGCGAAAGAAAAAGAACCGCAGACCTGAACCTCTCAGATACACGCTCAGCGACGGCACAGAGGTGCTGGTGGGCCGTAACAACATGGATAATGACTGGCTCACGATGAAGTTCGCATCCAAGACTGATGTATGGATGCACACCAAGGACATCCCGGGTTCACACGTGATAGTAAGGCTTGAAGACGGCCGCAATTTAAACGACCTGCCGGCAGAACTCATTTATGAGGCTGCCTCAATAGCAGCCTATCACAGCAAGGCTGCGGGAAGTGACAATGTGCCGGTTGATTACGTGCCGGTCAGGTACGTCAAGAAGCCGAACGGCGCAAAGCCGGGCATGGTGATATTCACCCATAACCAGACGGTCTATGTGACGCCGAAGCTTCCTGACATAAAAAAAGAAAAATAGTGAAATCACTTTCCAAAAGGAGTACAATAGTCGTGCGCGGAAAAAGCGCACGCTGTATACGGTCTGTTAGCTCAGCTGGGAGAGCGCATGGGTCACAACCATGATGTCGCGGGTTCGAGTCCCTCACAGACCACCAAAATAAGCGCTGAAGTCTGAGACTTCAGCGCTCTTTCTTTTGTTCTGATTACCGGTCCGTTCTATTCAATGCCCTTGTATTCGAAGATCATCATGGTGATATCGTCAAACTGCGGCGCATTGCCTGCAAAGCTGTCGAGTTCCTCTTTGACTTTTGAAAGGATCTCTGCTGTCCCGGCATCCTTGTGTCTGTTCAGTGCTTCGACCATCCTGTCTTCACCCATGAGCTCCATGTTTTCATTGGTAGTCTCAGTAACTCCGTCTGTATAGACAAACACACAGTCTCCCGGCTCGAGGACGAACTCATGCTCCCTGTACTTCATGTCTTCTATGGTGGACACCGCAGGCGAATGCTTGTATTTAATTACCTCGAATTCCCCATTTGCCTTTTTTACAACAGGATGTTCGTGACCGGCATTGGCAGCAACTCCCTGTCCCGTTGTAATATCTATCACGGCAAGCCACACAGTAACGAAGAGCCCTGTATCATTGCCTTCAAGGAGCTGGTTATTGACCCGCTCGAGAGTTTCGGCCGGACTGCGGCCGGCCTGCACGCTTGTCTTAAGAAGCACTTTGGATATCGCCATGAAGAGCGCCGCAGGAACACCTTTTCCCGATACATCAGCCATGACGAGAGCGATATGAGTGTCATCTACCATAAAGAAATCATAGAAGTCTCCTCCGACCTCCTTGGCAGGTATCATGGCTGCAAAAAGATCAAATTCACTCCTTTCAGGGAAAGGCGGGAAAATGTTAGGCAACATACCCTCCTGGATGCGCTTTGCAACGTTCAGCTCGGTTCCGATGCGCTCCTTCTCTGCAGTAACAGAAGCAAGTTCACTGATATAGTTGCGAAGATCTCCGTCCATCTTTTTGACTGCATCAGCAAGAACTTCTATCTCATCTCCGGTATGTATATCGATATCGACCACCTTGTCACTTTCCAGATTATCGATCATCTGCTCGGTGCTCCTGGTCAGCAAGCCTATAGGTCTGATGATGTTCTTATCTACGGATGAATATAGCAGTATCTGTGCGATCAGTGCGATGGTGAAAATAGCCGCCATAACGAGCAGCATATACATGGCGATGGTCCTTCTGAATCCCGGAATGGAAAGGTCTACTCCCACTACCGCCACAGGCTCTCCGGAGCTGTTGAATATCGGAGAATACGCCGATGCAATATGACCGTATTTCTTGTCCTTCTGTATGCTGATCTTCTCCGGAGGATCCTGGCGGAATATCTCGAATGTAGCCGCCTTGCTTTTTTCACTCATGTATTTTTCGTGCTGACCCAGCTCACACGCGCCTTCCACGTTGACTGCATCCCACACGTAAACCAGATCATCCTCATAAGGCACGAAGACATAGTAATACTTCAGGTTGGTCTCATACTGTGTGACATTCAGAAAGTCGAGGATCTCGTAATAATAATCGTCCTTTTCCTCTGTTTCGACATAACCGAGCACCCTGTCGCCGTCTATAACATGAGCAGCAGTTCGCGCATAGTCAAAAGCCTGTTTGCTGTAATTATTGATCTGATTAAAGTAATACTGGATGCATACAAGTGCTCCTGTCGTTATGACAAGTACTACCGCAAACAGAATCAAACGGTTCAGCACTTTTCTATTAAGACTTGTTTTTCTGGTTTTTTTCATTTTCTACCCGTTTATACACCGTTTTCCATATGCGGTTTTTCTATTATCCATAAAGTCTGCTTTAAGGATCTTGTAATAGTGCGCTAAAACAAGCGTCACAATAAGGATCGCCAATGCAAGCAGCATTGTCTCCCACAAAGGAAGTTCCTGTGTGCCGTTCTTTATATATAGTATAACATTAGTAATGGTTCTTACGAATACCCAATGTATGCAATATATCGCTGTTATATTAGCACTTACTCCCGTAAGGAATATTTTTGCTTCGGTCACTATAATGCGCGATATAACGTGCAGTACTCCCAGCATTCCGATATCCAGACAGATACATACGAAGATATCCCATACCATCATGTGATAGTAGCAGTTCTGGCCTTCGCCGAACATGCCCCAGCCGAAGTGTATGCCTATCGGAAAGTATATCAGAGGTATTGCGATGGCAGGCAGGCAAACGATACGGTAAAATACATCCTTGTCCCTGACCCGGATAAGTATCTTTCCGAACAGGAACCCCGCAACCGGTATTATCAGCCATGTCAGCAGAGGAAAGTCCGATATCACCAGTCCTGTTGCATCATCAGTTCCGATGAAGTATCCGAGGAATATATTGCCGAACATGGAATGAGTATCTACATCACCTATCAGGCTGGCTGCCACCGTCATAGCAGTAGCGATCCCGAGCATCGCTTTGTCAGATAATTTTAAGTGCCTGAAAATACCGACCATTATAGTGGCCAGACCGGCAAACAGGAGCACGTCATTTCCGAGCCATCTGTAAAACAGGGGTTCGATAAAGTGTTCTGCGTCACCGCTTATCTCATAGCCTATCAGGTACGGTATCAGAAACCTGCAGGTATTGTTGAGATAGAAAATACCTATCAGCGTGAGTCCGCGCTTCAGCTGCTGCAGCAAGGTGACCTTTCTGCTGTATACAAACCCTATCCCCATCGCAAAAAGATACATCGGTGCACTGAACGGCCCGCCGATTATGGTATCGAAAAGATAAGGGATGCCGCTGCATAGCCCCTCATCGCTTGTACACTCTATTATGCAATGTATGAACGGCAGCATCAGCACCATTTCGGCCTTTGCGATGTCTACATCAAGCTGCCTTCCCGTATTGACCGGCTCATCTGCCAGCACTTCTCTTAACCTGTTATGCATGAGCATATTTTACCAACTTTTGCCCGTCATTGCACTCAAAATCATTGAAGGATGACCCGTTTCAATAGTATTATGTTAGTCATGAAAAGATTTATTTATCCATTGATCGCGCTGATCGTGATAATACTCGATCAGATAACCAAATATCTCGTGAGAGCGAACATGCAGCCCGGCGACAGGATCCCGGTCATCGGTGACTGGATGAGCATCTATTATGTGCAGAACACAGGCACGGCATTCAGCATGTTCCGCGATAACCGGTTAGTAACAGTATTTCTGACTACAGCACTTATTATCTTTTGCATGATCTTTATCGTAAAAGAGGCCCGGGAGGGACAGCAGCTCATTTCTGTCCTCTTTACATTCGTTGCCGCAGGCGGAATATCCAACATGATCGACAGGCTCACACTGGGATTCGTCACCGATATGATATCCTGCGGATCATTCGCAGTCTTCAATGTCGCAGATATCGGTGTTACCTGCGGCTGCATACTGACCATGATTGCTCTTTTGATCCAGTTTAGGGATGAGAACAGGGAGGCCTAGATGTCAGATTATATTCTTACGGTAAAAGTCTCCTCTGAGGACGCCGGCGCAAGGCTGGACGCTTTCATAGGTTACAACACCGATGAGCTGTCAAGGAGCTACGCCGTAAAGCTGATCGAAAAGGGCCGCGTGAGCGTAAACGGTCAGACCGTCACATCAAAAAAGCGTGCTGTTTCCGAAGGAGATACGGTAACGATAGACATGCCTGAGCCGGAGTCTCTTGAGATAAGCGCCGAGGACATCCCTCTGGAGATAGTTTATGAAGATAATGATGTTGCGGTGATCAACAAGCCTCGCGGCATGGTGGTGCATCCAGGCCCGGGTAATTCCTCCGGTACACTCGTTAACGCCATCATGTTCCACATGGGCGACTCGCTCTCGTCTATAAACGGCGTTATACGTCCCGGCATAGTCCACAGGATCGACAAGGACACAAGCGGTCTTCTCATGATAGCCAAGAATGACAAGGCCCATGAGTCTCTCGCTGCCCAGCTCAAGGAGCACAGCGTCACCAGGGAATACACCGCTCTGGTTTACGACAACATACGCGAAGACGAGCTGACTATAGATGAGCCTATCGGACGCGATGAACGCAACCGGATGAGAAACGCCGTGAACGGAAGTGCGGCAAGAAATGCAGTCACTCATATAAAGGTGCTCGAGCGCTTCGGCAAGTATACCCTTGTACGTGCAAAGCTGGAGACCGGCCGTACTCATCAGATAAGAGTCCATATGGCATACATCCATCACCCTCTTGCCGGTGATGAACTGTATGGACCGCGCAGGCAGTCTTCCAGAATCGAAGGTGTCGAAGTTCATGGCCAGCTGCTCCACGCCGGAACGCTCGGATTCATCCACCCATCGACAGGGGAATATCTTGAGTTCCATTCGGAGCTCCCGGAAATATTCGAAAAGGTACTTGAAAAGTTACGCAAATAAAAAACCGGCACTGCCGGTTTTTCTCTTTTATTCAGTTGTTCTCTACTCTGTTACATCCTGATTGAAGTCAAATTCAACTTCGCTCTCCTTTTTCTCAGCTGCAGGCTCGACCTTCTCAACTACAGGCTCAACCTTTTCAGCTGCCGGCTGCTGCTTGACAACGTCGAAGTCAACTGTCTTGGCCTGACGCGCTTCGCCTGTACGGGTATCGCCTTTGCCATAAGGACCGAAGTAGCTGTACTGTTTGCTGAACCCTGTGATGCAATAGAATACCGGTGCAAGGAATGTGTATCCCCATGCCCATGTTTCAGGCTGTCCGTATGCTTTTGCTGTAGCCTTTCCCATCTGGAATGCAAAATAGAAATACATGAACCATCCTACGATCGGCACAATAACTATAAACAGTCTCAGCCAGTACCACGGATTGTTCATGACTTTTTCGCATAACTTGTACTGGTTATAGAACGGTACAAAACCGATCCATCCCGGTTCTCCCGCTTTCTCGAACATCTTCCAAAGTCCGACAGCCATGATGATATACCAGATCGTTGTAGATCCGGAAGATGCAGTGCTGTTCTCCTGTGCATATGATAATAATGAATCCATATTCTCTCCTTTTCTAAAAGTATCCTTTCAATACCCGTATTACTGCTCGTTAGGATCGTTTGCAACGATGCGTCTTACCTCTTCCCTGTCAGCTGCACGCTGTTCCTCGAGCTTCTTGCTGTCACTTTCCTGTTTGTCGAGCAGGGCTTCGCCGATCTGCTTTGCTCCGCTTATGAGCAGGGCTCCCCCTGCCACGCCGTATGCGATTATCTTAAGCAGTGTTCCGCCAAGGCTCTTGCCCGCGCTTGCGTTCAGATTATCGATTCCTGTTTTATTGCTTGCCATTCTAAGTTCCTCCTTAGATGATTTGACTAACTAATGTATTATATCACAAAATCCGCAAATCATATACGTCTGTCCTGCGTGCTGAAAGAAGCGGCAGTTTTTGTCTGACTTCATCTGCATAGTCGAGATCTATTTCAGTTATTGCATGCCCTTCCTTTTCGTCCATCTGCATAAGCACCCTGCCCCAGGGATCTGTGATTATGGAGTGTCCGTATGCCGTATATCCTGCTTCAGGATCCCGGGCGGTAGCTGTGCCTACCATGAACACCTGATTTTCGATAGCTCTCTGACGGAAAGCCACCTCCCAGTGAGCCGGTCCCGTTGTCATGTTGAAAGAAGCCGGGTTGAAGATCACCTTTGCCCCTGCAAGCGCCGGTATTCGCGAGCTTTCAGGGAACCTGATGTCGAAACATATATTGACAGCCATGCTGCACCACTCGGTCTCAAAAGTATCGAATGTATTACCTGCGGTCAGTGTGTCGGATTCCTTGAAGACCTGTTCTCCATGGGCATAGATATCAAAAAGATGCACCTTTCTGTGCTTGCCGATCTGTCTGCCCTCTCTGTCGAAGACGTAGCAGGTGTTGTAAACACAGCCGTCATCACCGAGTTCCGGAATGGATCCGCCCACAATGTATACACCATTTTTGCGCGCGATCGTGGACATGGCGAGCCAGCTGTCACCCTGCTCCGGTTCTGCATTCACGGGGAAGAGATCCGTCTGATAAGGACTGTTCCATATTTCAGGCAGACTGATTATGTCGGCACCATCTGCCGCTCCGTCTGCCACCAGCTCGGCAAGCTTCTCTATATTCTCATATTTATCTTCATACACCTTCAGCTGAAGGCTCGCGATCTTTATATTCTTCATACTGTTGCCCCTTTTCTACAGGAATGAAATCACTGCTGTTCCGGCGAGCATCAGCAGCATGCCCGCTATCTTTTGCAAAGTTACAGGCTTCTTCTCTATTCCCAGGAAGCCCACTGCATCTATTGCAAGTCCCGAAGCCATCATTCCGATCAGGTTCATGATTGTTGCAAGCCCGGTCCCAAGTACAGGAGCGACTGCTGCGTTACCGCTTACTACCGTAAGAGCAAACAGTCCTCCGCTCACCATCCATACCTTGAAATCCGGCCTGATCTCATCAGTCTTATCGAAGATCCCGCTTCTGCCTCTCAGTACAAACAGTACTGTAATAAGGATCAATGTTGAAATGATCGCAACGGACATTGATACGATAGTCGCCTTGCTGACGGACTGTACGACTACCCTGAGCGTTCCGTTGACCGCTATCTGAGTGGAGCATGCTATGCCATCAATGAAGGCAAGGACCGCATATAGCATTGGAAATGATCTGCGCTCTTCGTTTTTCGAAGACTTTTCATGAGTCACCAGTATCAGACCGACAAACACCATTACAGCACCTGTGAGTCTTGCAAATGACATGCGCGCTTCTTCGGCGCCGAACAGTGCAAAGTGGTCGATAACGAGGCCTGTCACTATCTGTCCGAAGTTCAGTATCATCACATTTCCCGCAGCGCCAAGCTTAGGCACGCACAGTATGTTCAGGGTCACTATTATGATGGCGCAGACTCCGCCGAGCCATATCCATGGCGGATTTTTGGCTATCTCATGCACAGGGACTGATAATGCGTGCTCATTAAAGATAATAAAAGCGGCGAGGCACAGCCACGCCACCATAAAATTGAGCCCCGCTGTAATAAACGGGGATCTGAAAAACCTTCTGGCTTCTGTATTGACGCTCGCCTGCACTGTGGACGCAATGCCGGCTATTACTCCTATTACCAGAGCTAACATTATCTCTTTTGTTCCTATTTCCCTATCCAGCTCTCATCGGACGGATTGTCCCTGAACGCTTTGAGTCTCGAAATATCTCCTTCTGAAATATATCCGTTTTCGGCAGCTGCCGCGATGACTTCGTCGAAGTTTGTGAGCGAGACCCATTCGATATCTGCCGCAGCCATGCGGTCAATACCCTTCTTCATGCCGTAAGTCATAATGGAGATCACTCCAAGCACCTCTGCACCGGCTTCTCTGAGCACGTTGACAGTATCTATACAGCTTCCGCCCGTAGATATAAGATCTTCTACCACTACGACCTTCTGTCCCGGCTCAAGTCTTCCCTCGATCTGGTTGCCTCTGCCGTGATCCTTTGCACCGGATCTTACATATCCCATAGGAAGGCCCATCAGATGAGCAGTTATTGCTGCGTGAGCGATGCCCGCTGTGGCTGTTCCCATAAGAACCTCCACTTCCGGAAATTTCTCTCTGATAGTAAATGCGAGCGCTTCCTCAACATCGGTTCTTACCTCAGGAGCCGTAAGTGTCAGTCTGTTGTCACAATAGATCGGACTCTTGATGCCGCTTGCCCATGTAAAAGGCTCCTCAGGCCTCAGAAATACAGCTCTGATACTGAGAAGGTCCTCTGCTATCAGTCTTTTAATGTCAGTATTCTTATCCATCTTCGTCTCTTTCCCTTTACAGAAATTCTTCCTTACATCTTGTATATGCATCGATCGGTCTGTCTGCCGCTGTGATCGGTCTTCCCACAACGATGTAGTCTGAGCCGGCCAGCTTGGCCTGTGCCGGTGTCATGACACGTTTCTGGTCATCCCTGTTGTTCTCAGCAAACCTGATACCAGGTGTCACGGTGATGAAATCCGCTCCGCAGGCTTCGTGGATCTCAGCAGCTTCGAATGCCGAGCAGACAACTCCGTCGAGTCCTGCTTCCCTGGCATTTAAAGCATACTTTTTTACGACCTCGTCCATAGGCCTGTCGATCAGGAGCTGGTTGTGCAGGGTCTCCTCGTCTGTCGATGTCAGCTGAGTTACAGCTATCAGCTTCGGTTTGTCGGCAAATCTCGCAGCACCCAGAAGCAGACCTTCCTTTGCGGCTTTCATCATCTCCACGCCGCCTGATGCATGCACATTCACCATGTCAACACCATATCCGCCGATCACCTGCATTGACTTTTTGACAGTATTAGGGATATCGTGCAGCTTGAGATCGAGGAACACCTTATGACCCCTCGCCTTGAGCTGTCTGATCATATCCGGTCCCTCCGCATAGAAAAGCTCCATTCCGATCTTCACATACGGTCTGCCTGCTCCGAAGCCGATATCATCGCAGCTGACGACTTCATTTCTGACCCTTGTGATCCTGTCAAGGAATTTGATAGTCTCATCAGCGCTCTTGAAATCGCATGCGATTATTACATCCCTCTCATTAGCCATATCGCACCTCTTTATTCACATATTAATCTCTCTTATCATTTATTTATTATACATTAAAAGTGGTCGATTCCGTACTTTTTCATTGCTGCTGGCAGATCACGCACAATATTTTTCGAAGCATACGGATCCACAAGATTTGCAGCACCTACTTCCACAGCGACAGCTCCGGCCATCATCATCTCGAGCACGTCCTCAGCCGATGATACTCCTCCCATTCCTATCACCGGTATCTTCACTGCTCTTGCAGTCTGATAAACCATGCGCAGCGCCACCGGGAACACAGCCGGGCCTGAGAGACCGCCGGTAACATTTGCAAGCAGCGGCTTTTTTGTCCTCAGATTGAACCTCATTCCCATCAGCGTGTTAATGAGGCTGATACCATCGGCGCCTTCAGTTTCGCATGCCCTTGCGATCTCCGTAATGTCTGTCACATTAGGTGACAGCTTCATTATGATCGGCTTGTCAGTCATCCAGCGGACAGCCTTCACGACCTCCGCAGCCATCTTCGGATCAGTTCCGAAGCTCATGCCTCCGCCGTGTACGTTAGGGCAGCTTATATTTACCTCATACCAGCCGATCATGTCAGACATGGCAGATCTGTCCAGCCTTTTGACGACTTCGGCATATTCATCAGTTGAGAATCCGCTCACGTTTGCCATGACAGGTTTATGGAAGACTCTCTCCAGCTTCGGAAGCTCCTCCCTTATAACGTCGTCAACTCCCGGATTCTGAAGCCCCACAGCATTAAGCATGCCTGACGGGCACTCCGCTATGCGCGGCGTTTCATTGCCGAATCTCGGATCGAGCGTGGTACCCTTGAATGAAAACGTCCCGAGGCAGTTTATATCGTATAGCTCTGCGAATTCATAACCGTATCCGAAAGTTCCGGATGCCGGGATGACAGGATTGTCGATGGTGATGCCGCAAAGATCGACTCTTGTATCTACCATAGTATCTCCTCCGTTCTGAGCACCGGCCCTTCCTTACAAATACGCTTATTGCCATTTTTTGTTTTTGTGCTGCAGCCCATGCAGGCCCCGAATCCGCAGCCCATGCGCTCCTCAAAGCTCATCTGGCCGCTGATACCGGCTTTTTCATACACTCTTTCGTATACAGCCTTCAGCATCGGCTCCGGTCCGCAGGTGTAAAAATGCGTAAATGTTTCACCCTTGTTTACCAGCTCCCTGAAAGCATCGGTCACAAAGCCGCGTACACCCCGGCTGCCGTCAGCTGTAGCTACTATGACCCGTGCACCGAGCTTTTCGAATTCTTCAACGTAGTATATCTCATCCTCGCTGTTGAATCCGAGGATCACTGTAGTATCGGCCTTCGTGAGGCAGCGTGCTGTAAGATACAGCGGCGGTATTCCTACTCCTCCTCCAATAAGAAGCGGCCTCTCTCCTGCATCGTTCAGATCATATCCGTTGCCCAGGCCTGTGAGAACATCGAGTTCAGCTCCCGGTGTCAGGCATGTCATCTCTTCGGTCCCGTGGCCGAGCACTTTATAGATGATGGTTATCCCGTCCTTCCGCGCATCACATAAGCTTATCGGCCGGCGCAGAAAATGTCCGTCGAGCTTTATGTTTATGAACTGTCCCGGCGCTCTTATGCCGCTCACATCTCCGGTCATCTTCATGAGCCAGGTGGTCGGAGTGAGCTTTCTGTTTTCTGTTATTGTAAAAAATCCCTGTTTCATATGTCCGTCCAGCTAAGCGTCTATGGTTGAAATGGTTTGTGTCGTTTCTTCGAGCACATCGAGAAGAACGCTGACAGTATCGAGTGAAGTGAACAGCGTAGCGTTGTTCTCACTTGCGCATTGTCTGATCAGTGCTCCGTCGTTTGCCGTAACGTGATCGCCCACCTTACGGGTGTTGATAATATAAGCGATGTGCCCCATACGGATGGCTTCGAGGATCTCATCAGAGCCCTCACTTATCTTTTTGAGCTGTCTTGTCTTTATTCCGTTCTCCCTCAGGAAGGCTGCAGTGCCCGTAGTTCCCACGATATTGAATCCGAGGTTATAGAAACGGCGGATCAGAGGAAGAGCCTCAGCCTTGTCGTCTCCCGCAAGTGTTGCGAATACCGTACCGTAGTTGCGGAGCTTCGTGCCTGCTGCAGTAAGCGCCTTATACAGGGCGCGGTTCAGCTTGTTATCGTAGCCTATCGCCTCACCGGTAGACTTCATCTCAGGTGAAAGATAGGAATCGAGGCCTTTGATCTTATTTGAGCTGAATACCGGCACCTTTACGTAATATCTCTTCTTTTCCTCAGGATAGAGGTCGAATATTCCCTGTTCCTTAAGAGACTTTCCGAGCATGACCTCTGTCGCTATATCAGCCAGGCTGTAACCTGTCGACTTTGAGAGGAAAGGAACAGTCCTTGACGATCTCGGATTGACTTCGATTATATAAACTTCCTCGTTTCCGTCTACGATGAACTGGATGTTGTAGAGACCGATTATGCCGATCCCCGGGCCGAGCTTCTTGGCATACTGAAGGATCTTGCCCTTCACCTTGTTGCTTATCGAGAATGCCGGGTACACAGAGATGGAATCTCCGGAATGTACGCCTGTCCTTTCGACAAGCTCCATTATGCCCGGTACGAATACATCGCGGCCGTCACATACTGCATCGACCTCGACCTCCTTGCCGAGTATGTATTTGTCTACCAGCACCGGCTTGTCTTCGTCTATCTCTACCGCAGTTTTGAGGTAATGCCTGAGCTGTGATTCGTCGCTGACGATCTGCATCGCACGTCCGCCCAGGACGAAGGACGGTCTTACCAGGACAGGATATCCTATTTCTTCCGCGGCCTTTACGCCGTCTTCGATCTTTGTGACAGCGCGCCCCGGAGGCTGAGGTATTCCAAGTTCGTCCAGTACCTTCTCGAATCTGTCTCTGTTTTCAGCCCTGTCGATCGCTTCACAGTCAGTACCTATGAGCCTGACACCTCTTTCCATCAGAGGTTCGGCAAGATTGATGGCCGTCTGTCCTCCGAGAGTTGCGATCACGCCTTCCGGCTGCTCAAAATCGATTATCGCCATAACATCCTCGACCGTCAGCGGCTCGAAGTAGAGCTTGTCAGCCGTAGTGTAATCGGTTGAAACAGTTTCAGGATTATTGTTGATTATGATTGCTTCGTATCCCGCACGTCTTATTGTCTGTACAGCATGTACGGTCGAATAGTCAAATTCCACACCTTGTCCGATCCTTATAGGGCCGGCACCGAGCACTATTATCTTTTTCTTATCTGTAAGTCTGGACTCGTTCTCACCGGTATATGATGAGTACAGGTACGCAATGTATTTGCCTGTATGGAGAGTATCCACCATCCTGAATACAGGAGTGATGCCGTTTGCCTTTCTCTTCTGATAGACCTCTACCTCGCTCAGGTTCCACAGTCTTGCTATCTCCTTGTCTGAGAATCCGATGATCTTTGCAGCCCTGAGTGTCTTTATGTCGTTCACGCGCTCCCTGAGAGTCTTCTCCATATCGACTATGGACTTGAAAGCTTCCAGGAATATTTCCGTGATCTTCGTGACTTTATGGATCTCCGCCACGCTGATACCGCGCCTTAGGAGCTCTGCAACTGCGTACATATTATCGTCTTTGAATTCGGAGATGTAGTCTCTGAGGTTGTTGCGGCTCATGCCGTCGAATTTTGCGAGATGCAGGTGGCAGACTCCTGTCTCAAGTGACCTTATCGACTTGAGGAAGCTCTCCGTGAGAGTGGAACCGATGCCCATCACCTCTCCCGTCGCCTTCATCTGTGTTCCCAGCACATTAGTGGCATCGCTGAACTTGTCGAACGGGAATCTCGGGAACTTGGCTACTATGTAGTCCAGACTCGGCTCTGTCGATGCCAGTCCGCCGGCAACTTCGATCTCATCGAGAGTCATTCCAAGCGCTATCTTTGCTGTCACTCTTGCTATCGGATATCCTGATGCTTTTGACGCCAGCGCGGATGATCTGGAGACCCTCGGATTGACCTCGATCAGATAATACTCGCTCGTTTCAGGATGCAGCGCAAACTGGACGTTGCAGCCGCCCTCTATTTTAAGCTCGCGGATAATTCTGATTGCAGAATCGTTGAGCATCTTAAGGTCATGATCGTTAAGGGAAAGGATCGGAGCGACGACTATGGAGTCACCCGTGTGGACACCTACAGGGTCTACGTTCTCCATTCCGCAGATCGTAATAGCCCTATCGGTACCGTCACGCATTACCTCAAACTCGATCTCCTTGTAGCCTCTGACGGACTTCTCTATCAGCACCTGGTGTACAGGAGAAAGATTGAAAGCATTGATCGCGATGTCTTCAAGTTCCTTCTCATTGTTCGCAAAGCCTCCGCCCGTTCCTCCGAGAGTGAACGCCGGTCTGAGGACTACCGGATAGCCTATATCCAAAGCTGCTTTTTTGGCTTCTTCGATACTGTATGTGATCTCGCTCGGTATCACAGGCTCTCCTATGGACTCGCACATCTCCTTGAAGAGCTCTCTGTCCTCGGCTCTTTCGATGGAATCCGCAGGTGTACCCAGCAGTTTTACTCCGCACTCGGCAAGGACACCCTTGCGGTCCAGCTGCATTGCCAGATTGAGTCCGGTCTGTCCTCCGATGCCCGGTACTATCGCGTCAGGTCTCTCGTATCTGAGGATCTTCGCAACATACTCGAGCGTCAGCGGCTCCATATATACTTTGTCGGCGATCGATGTATCCGTCATGATAGTCGCCGGGTTCGAGTTGCAGAGTATGACCTCATATCCTTCCTCTTTGAGAGCAAGGCACGCCTGCGTGCCTGCGTAATCGAATTCCGCCGCCTGTCCGATAACGATCGGTCCGCTTCCTATTATCAATACCTTCCTGATATCTTCTCTTTTTGCCATTTTTCCCTTCTTCCGTTTTTTCAGTCAATCATCGAATTATATGCTATCCTGCCGTCACATACGGTAAGATAATTGCGTCCCATGACTCTCCATCCTTCGAAAGGCGTTGCCTTGCCCTTCGAAAGCAGTTCTTCCTTTTCTATTGTCCATTCTTCGGTCAGATCCCATACAGAGTAGTCGTTTCCGAGCGGTATCCCGAAGCGTCTGCGCGGATTATAGATTAGCAGCTGCTCCAGCTTTTCCATCGTTATTATGCCCGGCATTACCAGATACGTGTAGACAAGCGGGAATGCAGTCTCGATTCCGACTATGCCGAACGCCGACTTCTCAAGCCCGCGGGATTTTTCCTCTGCCGAATGCGGTGCGTGATCCGTTGCGATGCAGTCTATGGTGCCGTCAACTATGCCTTCGAGAAGAGCATCCCTGTCAGATGCGCTTCGGAGCGGAGGATTCATCTTCCACTTGCCGTCTTCTTTCAGCATGCTGTCGTCGAGCAGCAGATAATGCGGCCCTGTCTCACAGGTCACATCCACGCCGCTCTTCTTGGCATCCCTTATGATGCTCACGCTCTCTTTTGTTGAGATATGACAGACATGATAAGCACAGCCTGTCTCATCAGCAAGCCTGAGATCGCGCTCTATCTGCTTCCACTCTGATTCCGAACAGATGCCGCGGTGTCCGTGCGCCGCTGCATATGCTCCGTCATGTATATATCCGCCTTTAAGCAGGCTGTTCACCTCGCAGTGAGCGGTTATTATCTTTCCAAGCGACTTTGCCGTTATCATCGCTTCCCGCATCATGTCATCCGACTGTACACCATGGCCGTCATCTGAGAACGATATGCAGTCAGCTGCCATCCCGGACAGGTCTGCGAGCTGTTCGCCTTTCTGGCCCACAGTGATCGCCGCATACGGATATACGTGGATGCACGCATCACGGTCGATGATATCCTGCTGCATCTTCAGATGTTCCTTTGAATCCGAAACAGGTGCCAGATTTGGCATGGTGCAGACAGCTGTGTAGCCGCCGTGCGCTGCCGCTTTCGAACCGGTAGCTATTGTCTCCTTATATGAAAAACCCGGCTCTCTGAAGTGCACGTGCACATCGCAAAAACCGGGTAAAATAGTATATGTTGATGAGAGACCGATCCCTGCATCCCTCAAAACTTTTGTGTCTATGGTAGGACTGAAAGTCAGATTTGAAGTTCCCGTTCTATCCATGTTCCGCCTCCTTTTCATTCAGTATAGTCTATCATGAATTCAAAAGAGTTATCAACGGAATGAACGTGTCAACAGGCCTTATTCCGTGATTTTTATTAAAAGCAAACGGCCGTCTTTTACTGTTACCTCTGCCGTCCTTCCGGGCAGGACTTCATTGCTTGTTGCATACTGATAGTCAGGTCCGATAACTGCATTCTCCAGCTCAAACTTTGCATTTTTAATGTTGACACCGGTCGCCTCGCCTTCGAGAGCAACGAGAGAGAAGAACGGATATCTGTCCTCAACTGATGCTTCTCCGGGATGGCAGATACCATCTTCATCGGTCCATGACGATATGAGTTCCATCTCCGAATAATCATCCAGGATCATGCCATGACAGCCTCTGTTTTCAAGAGCCGTGAGAATATATGCATTCACAAGAGTGTGATCCAGCCTTTCTCCTATCACTCCGATGAGGAGAAAATCCCTGAACCCCCTCTTTATTCCCTCACGCATGGCGTAAACCGTATCGGTATCGTCCTTCGCGACAGGAAGCGTAATTGTCTCTACATCAAGATCCGGAGCAGCGTGTGAGTCCCAGTCTCCGATAATGAGCGACGGAGCAGCTCCAAGTCTCAGCATATGTCTCAGCCCGCTGTCGCAATACACTATAAAATCGTGCCCCCTGAGATAGGAGCGGATCTTTCTGTAGTTGCCTATCTCAGCACCGCCGACGATCACATACCTTTTTTTCTCACACATGTCGTTATGCCTCATGTACCAGCTTGCCGTTCATATCCTCAATATCTATGGCGATCACCAGAGTTCTCGGAGCATCCTTCTCTATCTCATGCTCGACGTATTCCGGCGGACAAGGGAACTTGTCACAGAGCAGCCTGCTTATCCTTACGATCTCGTCATGGTCTTCGATCAGTTCAGCCTTTCCGAACACGATGACGCTCTTCACATACTTTGCCCAGTCGCCCTCTTTCTGAAACTCGCCGCCAAACACGCAGTATGAGACCTTCGGATCCTTCTTTACAGCACTGACTCTGTGACCGAAAGTCGCACCATGTATGTATATCCTGTTTGTTTCTTCATCATAGAAATGATTGATCGGAAATCCATATGGGTATCCGTTATCTCCCTGCACAGACATGACCCCTCTGGTCTCTGTCTTCAGCAGATCTGTCATTTCCTCATGGCTCAGCGCCTGAGTTCCTCTTCTCATTTTTCTGAACATAATACCCTCCTATCGCGATGCGATGATTTCCTTCAGTTCTTCCGTGCTGAATTTATATGCTGAATTGCAGAAATAGCATTTTACCTCTATCTCTTCTCCGTCGTTTATCATTTCCTGCAGGTCCCCGGTGCTGATAGTAGCCAGAGCTCCGGCGACCTTCTCCTTGGAGCAGCCGCAGTGATATCTAACCGGCAGTTTCTCGGTGATCTTAAGTCCCAGATCTCCGAGATAGTACTCCAGTATATCCTCCGGGGTCATGCCTCTGTCCATCATCGTGGTAACGGGATCAGCGCCTGCTACTTTAGCTTCCAGAGCAGCTATAGTCTCCTCGGCTGCATCAGGCATCACCTGCAGTATGAATCCGCCTGCATGCTTAACGGAGCTGTCCGTATCAACCATTACTCCGAGTCCCACCACCGATGGAGTCTGCTCGGAAACGGTAAAATAGTACGCCAGGTCGTCACCGATCTCGCCGGTCTGGATCTCGACCTGCCCGTTATAAGGCTCCTTGAGTCCGAGATCCATGATAACGGTAAGAAAGCCCTTGCCTACAGCGCCGCCAACATCAAGCTTGCCGGCACGTTTCAGAGGGATATCGACTGCCGGATTCGCTGCAAAGCCTTTCACGTTGCCGTGACTGTCAGCGGTGACAGTCATCTGTGCGATCGGTCCGTCTCCCTTCATCTGCAAAGTGAGCTTGTCATCTTCGCCCTTCATCATTGAGCCCATCATGGCTCCGGCGCTCAGCAGTCTGCCGAGTGCAGCTGTCACAACAGGGAATGTGTGGTGTAACTCTCGCGCTTCTGCAGTCAGTTCTGTCGATCTGATGGCAAATGCTCTGACCGTATCTCCTGCAGCAGTCGCTCTAATAATATAATCTTCCATTTTTTGTACTCTTTCCTAATCTGTTATATCTATGTCCGCAACGATCCTGACCTTGTAATCCGGATAGGCAGCCCTGATCTCGCCGCTCAGTATTCTGATGCCTTCACTGTGTGGGATATCAAAGCTCATGACAACGTCAAACCTGATGATCTTTCTTTCCTCGTCAAAGTAGAAACCGTGCATCTGGAGCGCCCACTTATGAGCCAGCACTATCTCCTCGATAGCGGCTCTCATATTCTCGGCCTTCACGTCCGTGTTACGCGAATATACGCCGACGCCTGTCAGAACTACTCCTGTCTCCCTGTACACCTTTTCAGTGAGCCTTCTGGTCAGTAAGTCTACCTGATCGACCGTCATGTTGTCAGGCAGCTCCACGTGAACAGAAGCGTACTCCCTGTCAGGACCGTAGTTGTGTACAAAAAGGTCATATGCGCCGAGCACGGCAGGCTCACCGGTGACTATTTCCTTTATCCTTTTTGATACTTCAACATCGGCACGCCTGCCAAGTATATCACTGACAGTGTCGCTGATCATTTCATAACCCGCTTTCATAATCAGGCCCGAAATAATGACACCCATATATGCCTCAAGCGAGATCCCTTTGTAAGTATAGATCAGGGCTGTGACGAGAACTCCGAAGGAGATCGCCGCATCAGACAGAGCATCTGTGCCTGAAGCGATAAGCGCTCCCGATCCTGTCTGCTCGCCCTTTGACTTTACATATCTGCCAAGCAGTATTTTTGTGATAACTGCAACACCGATTATAACGAGAGCAATCTTTGAATAGTGTGCTGCCTGCGGATGGATTATCTTCTTTACCGATTCGATCAGTGAAGTGATGCCGGCATACATGACTATCCCGGCTACGATCAGCGCAGATAAATACTCGCTGCGTCCGTGGCCCAGCGGATGATCCTTGTCAGGTTTCTTGCCTGCCACTTTTGCGCCGATGATGGTAATTATCGATGAGAGCGCGTCCGACAGGTTGTTTACAGCATCCAGAACGACCGCTATCGAATTAGAGAGCAGACCGATGACAGCCTTGAATGCGGCAAGCATCAGATTTACAGCGATCCCGATCACGCTCGTCTGAACTATTATTTTTTCTCTTTTCTGCTGTTCATTCATGATATCTGTCCTTGCGGGCAATATTTCCCATGAATGTGATTTTACTTCAAAAAATGCGCTCAGGCAATGCTGTGAGATGGGAATCATGAAGCGAATCTGCTACAATACAGGCATGGAAAAGAAACAGACTATTTGCTTACTTAATGACTCCTTCCCTCCTATCATAGACGGAGTCTCAAATGCCGTTCTCAACTACGCGCGCATAATCGAGAATAACCATGCGCACTCGCTTGTGATAACTCCCCAGGTACCGGGATCGGATGACAGCGAGTATGATTTCTCCGTAGTGAGATACCCGAGCATCGATACCAGAAAACTCATCGGATATGTTGCAGGCTACCCGTTCTCACCTGAGGCTGCACATCAGGTGGAGGAACAGAACGTTTCGCTTCTGCACACCCACTGTCCGGTCAGTTCGTGTCTGCTTGCCAGGCAGCTTGCTGAAGCATACGGCCTTCCTCTGGTGCTCACATGGCACACAAAATATGACATTGACATCGCCAATGCGGTCAAAAGCAAGCTGCTGCAGGAAGGTGCACTCCAGGCTCTGCTGCGCAATGTGAACTCATGTGATGAGATCTGGACTGTCAGCAAAGGTGCAGGCGAAAACCTCAGATCCATCGGGTATGAGGGTGATTATATCGTAATGCCAAACGGCGTAGACCTTCCGCATGAGAAGGTGTCTGAAGATCTTATATCAGAGGTGGTTTCCGGATATGATCTTCCATCTGACGTGCCGGTCTTCCTCTTCATAGGACGACTCATGTGGTACAAGGGGCTTCGCATCATACTTGATGCTCTGAAAACGCTCGATATGAGCGGTGTGGAATTCCGCATGGTTTTCGTCGGAGGCGGAGGTGATGAACGTGAAGTGCGTGAATACACGACAGAACTCGGTCTTGACCGCAGGGTGATCTTCACAGGAGCCATCTCAGACAGAGAGAAGCTTCGCGCATGGTACAGCCGTGCCGACCTCTTCCTCTTTCCTTCGACTTTCGATACCAACGGACTGGTCGTAAGAGAAGCAGCTGCTTCAGACACTGCTTCGGTGATCATTGACGGGAGCTGCGCTTCAGAAGGAGTGACGGACGGGCAGAACGGATTTCTCATAGAAGAGAATGCAGAATCACTTGCTGCTAAGCTCATTGAGCTATGTGCACAGCCGAACCGCATGAAGGCAGTCGGAAAAGGTGCCGGCGATGAGCTTTACATCTCCTGGGAAGAAGCAGTTGCTCACGCATATGACCGCTACGGAGCCGTGATCGACAACTATAAGAGCGGGGTATACGGTATACACGACCCTATAAAAGGCTCCTGGCTGCAGTCTCAGGGCGAACTGATGCAGATACTGGGAGACATAAATGCTGCGGGTAAGGCTTTGAAGCGCGACATTGCAGAGACTCAGGAAGAAATAGAGACTTCGCTCCGTTCTATCCGGAACAAAGCCATAGTAGATGCCATCACCACCGGCTATGAGGCTAAGGAAAACCTCCGGTCATTGGGCAAAGGAATAAAAGACCAGATCATAGAAGCCGGCGAAGATCTCTGGGAAAAGCTGGACCGTTATCTTTAAAAAAAACATGGGTACTGATAGTGATCAGTACCCATACTTTTTTAGGTTTTCAGTTTGTTCAGACTACTTGTTAGCTGCTTCCATCTGAGCAGCAACCTCAGCTGCGAAGTCTTCTTCCTTCTTCTCGATGCCTTCGCCTACTTCGAATCTGATGACCTTGACCAGTGAGAGGTCCTTGTCAACAGACTTCAGGTACTCAGCAACAGTCTGCTTACCGTCTTCTGCTCTTACATAGACCTGATCAAGCAGGCAGATTTCCTTGAGCTGCTTTTTGATACGTCCGTCAACAAGTCCCTTGAAGATCTTGTTCTCGGAAATCTCCATCTTGGCAGCGATAGCAAGGCCGGCAAGTCTTGTCTTTGCTTCATCTGAAAGGAAGTTCGGCAGATAGTTGAAGTTGAAGCTCTTGTCTGCTCTCTTCTCAGAGAGGATATCAAGGTCAGCCTTTTCCCATACGTCAGCAACCTTGTCGAGAAGTCCGTTCAGGATCGGCTTCGGAAGTGTGAACGGGTCGTTCAGTGCGCTCTCAAGAGTGATTTTGCCAAGGCTTGC
>JAFRJV010000045.1 GCA_017432075.1 Mogibacterium sp.
CAGAGGATGATCAGAATAGAAACTGTGTCTGATCCTGACTGCGGCAGCAGTGCCGAAAATTTTGCTGAGTTCCGTGCGCTTCTCTGGGAACTTTACCCTGCATTGAAGGAAGTATGTGAGCTCAGGGAGTTTGACGGTGCGCTGTTGCTGAAGTGGAAGGGAACCGATCCTACCAGGATGCCCGTTCTCTTCATGAACCACTACGATGTAGTTCCTGCCAGGGCGGAGGACTGGAAATATCCTCCTTTCGCAGCTGAGGTCGCTGAGGGCAGGATATGGGGCAGAGGGACACTGGACGACAAGGGCGGAATCTGGGCAATGTTTGAAGCCGCAAACGAACTCGCTGCAGAAGGATTCGTACCGAGGGCTGACATCTGGTTCGAGGCTGACTGCAACGAAGAGACATTCGGAACAGGCGCACAGGCTGTAGCTTCATGGATGCAGGGACAGGGCATGCGCTTCGGAATGGTGCTGGATGAAGGCGGTGACATCGTACGCGAACCGATAAGCGGGGCAAAGGGAACCTTCGCCATGATAGGTGTAGGCGAAAAAAGCGTCGTTAATCTGAAGTTTACGGCAAGATCCTCCGGCGGACATGCTTCAACCCCTGAGAAGAATACCCCTCTGGCCAGACTGGGAAAATTCATGGCCTATGTCGACAGGCATCAGGTGTTTGATGTAGACATGCCTAAGCCTGTAGCGGAAATGCTGAAAATACTTGGACAGTACATGGGCAGGACAGGCAGGATCCTCGACAGGGCAGGCAAGAGAGAGAAAGCTCTTGCCAGACTGCTGCCTGCAATCAGTTCAGCCGCAGGAGCAATGGTATCGACCACGATAGCCTTCACAATGTGCGGGGGCGGAGAGGCAGTCAATGTAATACCGAGCGAAGCGTGGGTGATCGGAGACATGAGGTGTTCTCATCATCAGGGTCAGGAATCATCGATCAAAGCTATTTCAAAGATAGCCGGAAAGTTCGGCCTTGAAACTGAAGTGATCCAGAGAGAACCTGAATCCAGACTGTCAGATTTCAGGGGAGAAGCTTTCCTGCTCGTCAGGCAGGCTGTCAGAAACTGTATACCGGGTGTCGATGACTGCGCGCCATACGTTATGACCGGAGGCTCTGATGCGAGATTCTTCGACAAACTGTCAGACCAGTGCATCAGGTTCCTGCCGTTCACCATTGATGCTGAGCAGATGGATTCCATCCACGGCATCAACGAGTGTGTTTCGACAGATACGCTTGTGCCGGCTGTCGACTTCTACAGATTCATGTATCAGAATGTCTGATAAAGGGAGAATACAGCCATGGCAGGCAAGGGGAGGAGAGACAACAGCGACGGCATCAATATAGGTGTAAGGTCGTTTCTGATCGCCATCGGGATCATTTTCGTCCTGATGGTTGCAACGTATATACTTACTCTTGTTGTGCCCGGCGGCGAATACGCCAGAGTGCAGGACGCTTCGGGCAACATGGTCATAGATACGGAGGCCGGGTTCCACTATACGGAGGGAGGTATCCCTTTCTGGAAGTGGATCCTGTCTCCTTTTCTTGTTCTTGGAGCAGAGGGTTCGGGCACAATTATCGCGGTCCTTATATTCCTGCTGGTCATAGGAGGCGTTTTCAACTCGCTCACGGCATGCGGCATGATGAACTACATGCTCGGCAAGATAGTTGACAGGTTCAGCAGCGTCAAGTACAGGCTCATGACCATACTCGTATTTTTCTTCATGGCACTCGGTTCACTTGTGGGATCGTTTGAAGAAGTAATACCGATGGCGCCGATAGTTGTGGCGCTGTCCATGGCTCTCGGATGGGACGCTGTCACCGGTGTGGCGATCTCGCTTCTGGCTACGGGCTGTGGATTCGCAGCAGGCATAGCGAATCCGTTCACGATCGGAGTCGCGCAGAGCCTTGCCGGACTTCCTATGTTCAGCGGCATGTGGCTCAGAGCACTGTCGTTCGTTCTCATATACGCGCTGCTGCTCTGGTTTATCAGGAGTCATGCGAAAAGAGTAGAAAAGCCTGCTGAGTCAGGTGGTGCGGGCATAGAGTACACGCAGGATGACCGCATGGATAAAGGCCTCAGGGTATTCGCCGTGATACTCGGCATCGGCATACTCATAGTCCTCAGCTCCGGATTCATCAAGGCTCTCCAGGACTACACGATGATAATAGTGGCGCTGATGTTCCTCTCCGCAGGAATTGCATCGGTGCTCATATCCGGGGCAGGCCTCAGGGAACTTGGAAGGACCTTTCTGAACGGCATAATAGCCATCGCTCCGTCAATACTCATGATACTCATGGCATCGTCCATCAAATACACGATGACTGAGGCAAAGATACTCGATACTCTGCTCTACAGGGCAGAGATGATGGCAGGAGGAATGTCGAAGGCAGGCGTGGTGCTCTTCATCTACGCGATATGTCTTGTCATGAACTTCTTCATTTCGTCGGGCTCGGCAAAGGCCTTCCTGCTCATACCTATAATAGCTCCTCTCGCGCAGCTCTTCGGCATCAACATGCAGCTCGCAATAGTGGCATTCGCGTTCGGCGACGGATTCAGCAATGTGATTTATCCGACCAACGCCGGACTTCTGATCACGCTCGGGCTCTCCGACGTGAGCTACGGAAAGTGGTTTAAGTATTCCTGGAAATTCCAGCTGCTGAACCTCATACTCACATCGGCGATACTGATGTTCGGGCTCGCCGCCGGATATTGATTTATAAAAAAGGGACTTGAACAATGAATAACTACGAAAAAGAAAACATCGAAAGACTGAGACCTTATCTCGCTGAATGCACAGTACTGCTGAAGAAGAACGGAGCGTTTCCGCTTGACGGTCCGTGCAGGATCACTGCAGCCGGAAGCGGAGTCAGGGATACCGTAAAGGGCGGTACCGGATCGGGTGAGGTCAACTCCAGATATTTCGTGAATATAGAACAGGGGCTGAAAGACGCCGGATTTACAATAACGAATCCTTTCTGGCCCGATATGTATAAGACATTCAACGATAAGGCACGCAGGGACTTCGTCACAGGTATAAGAAAAAAGGCCCGTAAAGAAAAGATAAACCTCATTTCGGCATCAATGGGCGCGGTCATGAAGCAGCCTGAATACGTCATACCTGTTGACTATACTGCGGATGCTGCAATTTATGTTGTATCGAGGATATCCGGAGAGGGCAATGACAGGCTCGCTGAAAAAGGTGACTTCATGCTCACTGACAGCGAGGTGAGAGACATACTTGCCCTCGACAGATATTATGACAGGTTCATGCTGGTTATAAACGCCGGCGGTCCTGTAGACCTCAGCCCTGTAGCAGGGGTGGGCAACATTCTGGTGCTTTCTCAGCTTGGAGTCGAGACAGGAGCGGCCCTCGCAGACATACTGCTCGGAAAGGCATATCCTTCGGGCAAACTTGCCACGACATGGGCTGCTGTAGAAGATCAGTGTACAGCCGGTGATTTCGGAGACAGAGACGACACCAGATACAGGGAAGGCATCTATGTAGGATACAGATTTTTTGACAGCTTCGGGCTCGATGTACTGTTCCCGTTCGGATACGGACTGGGATACACCGACTTTTCTGCCGGAAAGGCAACAGTCAAAGTGAACGGACCTGAGGTGGAGGTAACCGCAAGGATAACCAACAAGGGCAGCTTCAGGGGCAAGGAGACCCTGCAGGTATACGTTTCATGTCCTCAGGGAAAGCTGGACAGGGAGGCGAAGAGCCTCGCAGGTTTTGTCAAGACGAAAGAACTGGAGCCTAAAAAGAGCCAGACGGTCAAAGTCAGATTCGATATAAGGGATCTGGCCGGGTTTGATACAAAAAGTGCTTCTTACATTCTTGAGAAGGGCGGATACACAGTGCTTGCAGGTACGGACAGTGCAAATGTCAGACCTGCGGCGGTACTCACGCTTGATGAGGACTTTACGGTACTGAAAGCCGCGAGACTTTTTGACGGTGCTGATTTCAACGATCTCAGAGGCTTTGACTCCGCAGATATCGATGCAGCAAAGGTGCCGGTGATCCCGCTCGACCTCTCAGGATGCACGACAGAGAGCCTGAAAGAAAAGAACGATATGGAAATGACAGCTCTGGTACCTGATGCTCTTACAGCTGAAGAACTGGCAGTAATGAACGTTGGAGACTTCAGGGACAGGGGATTGTCGATCGCATCTGTAATAGGAGAGGTTTCCAGAGGTGTTGCAGGTGCTGCAGGAGAGTCCTGCAGAAGATACATGGACAGAGGCATCAACAGCATCGTGATGGCTGATGGCCCTGCAGGAGTACGCATTTCAAAGCGTTACTACGAAGACAAAAAAGGAAAGCATTCAATCGGATCGACTCTGCCTGAGACCATGAAGGATATGCTGCCGGGACTGCTCAGGAAACTTCTGGACAGAGAACCTAAGGAAAAGAAAGGAAGAGTGTTCAGAGAGCAGTACTGCACCGCCATACCTATCGCAACAGCGATCGCTCAGAGCTGGAACACGGATTTCGCGGAAATCTGCGGAGACATAGTCGGAAGTGAAATGGATATATTCGGAGTTGATCTCTGGCTCGCTCCGGCGCTCAACATACACAGGAACATCCTCTGTGGACGCAACTTCGAATATTTCTCTGAAGATCCTCTCATCAGCGGAAAGTTCGCTGCTGCACTCACAAGAGGAGTGCAGGCTCATCCGGGCCGCGGCGTCACAATAAAACACTATGCCGCCAACAATCAGGAGACCAACCGTTATGCAAACAACAGCATAATAAGTGAAAGGGCTCTCCGTGAAATATACCTGAAGGGATTCGGTATCTGCATCAGGGAATCGGATCCTATGGCGGTAATGACATCATACAATCTTCTCAACGGAGAACACACTTCTGAGAGCATGGAGCTCGCAGATGTTCTGTTCAGGGAATTCGGCTTTGACGGGCTCATTATGACCGACTGGGTGGTCGGCGGTGACATGCTTCTTGTCAAGGGTTCAAAATACGGCACTCCTGATGCTGCCAGAGTAGCTGCGTCAGGCTGCAGCCTGTTCATGCCGGGAAGTAAAGGCGATTATGTTCAGATAATCAAGGGATTAAAAAACGGCACGGTCTCAGAACAGCAGCTCAGAAAAAATGCCGGACGTATCATGTATGTGCTGCAGAGGCTCGGGAAAGAAGAGTAATCATAACGAAGGGGACGGATCCATGAAGAAAAAATGGGTAGCTGTACCCGTAATGCTGATGCTGATAATGACCGGAGCAGTTCTGGCGGCATGTTCAGATAAAGAGCCTGCTGAAGAGTCTGCAGGCAGGGTTTTACATGTTTCTGCGGACGGCAATGATGAGACCGGTGACGGAAGCGCTGAGCGTCCTTTTGCAACACCTGCATACGCGGCGACTCAGGCTGAGCCGGGCACGGAAGTGATCGTTCATGGCGGTAAATACGGGCAGTTTGAGCTGGATGGAGAGGCTTCAGGTGCGGAATCGGACCCTGTGGTCATCAGAGCTGCTGAAGGGGAGGAGGTTGTAATAGAATCGACTCCGGGCAACGCGGAGGCAGATGAGAACAGCATCGGTATCCACCTGGTAAACGTTGAGAACATAACGATCGACGGAATCGAGGTGACCGGAGGCACTCACGGCATCTATTATGAAAGCCTTCCGGACAGAGATGATGTGCTGGACGGATTCAGATCACTCAAAGAGGGTAAGGGATCATCCTTCGTACCGGATGAAGAATATATAAAGATATACGAGTCGCTGGAGAATTAGAGGAAGAACTCCAGAATGAGTACAGTAACGCAGCCTAGGACTGCGACGGTGAAGAGCCCCTGACCGAACCATGCTGCCGCTATGCACACTATAAGTGCGGCCGCTCCGGCGAGAGGCGACTGCGTGGCCTCCACAATGGCAGGGAAGGTCATGACTGCGAGGGTCACATAAGGAACGTAATAAAGAAATGACTGGAAGAACCGGTTTTTGACCGGTTTTTTCATTATGAGTGATGCAGCCACACGCATAAGCCAGGTGGCGAACGCCATCACCAGAATGTATACGTAAGCGTTAATCTGCATCTGCCGCACCTCCTTCGGGATCCTCGGTCTGACGAGGGAACAGAGCTGCGAAGACAGCAGAAATGACTATTGTGAGAAGTATGGTGCGGTTGCCCTGAGACATGTCTGAAATGACCGGCAGATGGACTGACGCATACGAAAGTGCGAAGCTCACGATGACTGCAGCAAGTACGGCTTTGTCCTTGCGGGCAGGAGGTATAATCACCGCGATGAACATGCCGAAGAGGGCGACGCTCAGTGCGCTTACTATGCGCAGCGGCAGAATGTTTCCCATGGATATGCCGAGCGCAGTACCCAGCGCCCACATAGGGACGGCGGCGATAAGCGCTCCGAATGTGTAGTATGGGGTAGGGACACCCGGCCTTGCTATGGTGATACCGAAGATCTCATCGGTGATGCATGTGCCCACAAGAAGGCGTGTACTGAGAGGAGTGCCTTCGGGCATTCTCTGATTGAGAGCGAAGCCCATGAGTATGTAACGGGCGTTGATGATGAACATCAGTACCATTAGCTCGATCAGTGTGGTGTTTGTAGCATACAGGGCAAAGCCCATGTACTGGCCTGCAGAGGCGTAGGTGATCATGCTCGCAAAGAAACCCTGCAGAGCACTGAATCCGTAATCGCGGGCAGCTATTCCCAGAGAAAAAGCAACGGCAAAATATCCGAAGCCGATCGGAATGCCGTTTCTGAATCCCTGAATGAAAATCTCGCGATTGCTGTTCCTGCCAGTCACCATAAAACCCCTTGCTCTTATTTGTTCTTACTGCCGTATACTTTACCACATCAGACACCGAATGTGCTAAAATAACTATGTATGAGATAAAACACAGAAGGGACGATAACACTATATGAGCAATAAAAGATGGTTATATCTTGGTATGGGAACGCTTACGCTGCTGTTCCTGGGACTTATTTATGCATGGTCGATATTCAGAACACCGATAGGGGAGCTGTTTCCTGACTGGAGCATCTCTCAGCTGTCGCTTACGTTCACGATTTCAATGATATTCTTCTGCCTTGGGGGATTTGCAGGCGGACTGATGAGCAAAAAATTCAGCATAAGAACGAGGATGCTTATATCTGCTGTTATGCTGCTGGTCGGATTCTTCATGGTCTCGACCGTCAAGACGGATTCTCCGGGAGCGAGCCTGACGATGCTCTATGTCTTTTACGGAGTATTCGGCGGCGGCGGCGTAGGATTAGCTTACAACGGAGTCATCGGAACGCTTAACAAGTGGTTCCCTGACAAGGTCGGGCTGGCATCAGGCATAATGCTGATGGGATTCGGTCTGGGCGGTCTCGTCCTTGGGTCTGTCGTGAATTCGATGATAGGATCGATGGGCATTCTCCCGGTGTTCAGGATACTTGGTATAGTCATCTGCGTCGTGTGCGTGCTTGCAGCGCTTATCATAAAGGTTCCGGATGCAGAAGATACGAATGCACTTGCCGCTCTGGCCGCATCGGTATCGAAGGGCGGGGGCTCCGGTAAAGAAACGGGAACAGCCGCCAGAAACTACACTGCCGGGGAAATGTTGAAGACTCCGAAATTCTGGTTCTTCACGATATGGGCGATACTTCTCAACTCTGCAGGTCTTCTGGTCATCAACAGTGCTGCAAATATCTCGGTAGCATTCGGCGGTGCTGCGATATTGGGCATGATAGTTTCGCTGTTCAACGGAGCCGGCCGTATAATCGCGGGAAACAACTTCGACAGATTCGGAAGGTTCACATCTACTCTTGTGAACAATGCTTTCATGCTTGTCGCAGGCATATTGCTGACACTGGGCGGCATGACGGGAGCTTATATATTCATACTCTGCGGACTCGTATTCGTCGGACTTGCTTACGGAGGCTGCCCGACCATCACGTCGGCATATATCAATAAGGCTTTCGGACCTGCCAACTTCCCGACGAATTTCAGTATCGCAAACTTCAGCCTCATTCCGGCTGCTACGATAGGACCGATGATCTCTTCAGCGCTCCTTGAGTCAGCGGGAGGCAGCTATAATACAAATTTCTACGCAATAATAGGCTTCTCCGTGGCAGCGGCCGTATTCTGGGTGCTGCTCAACGGTGCAAGCAAGGATGAGAAATAAGAGGGGTAAAGGATGGACTATGATGTAATAATCATCGGAGCGGGACCGGGCGGTATTTTCGCCGCATATGAGCTCACAAAGGAAGATGCCGGACTGAAGGTCGCCGTGTTCGAGGCAGGCAAAAAGCTTGAAGAAAGAAAGTGCCCGATCGACGGCGTTAAGGTCAAGAGTTGTATCAAATGCCCGAGCTGCTCAATAATGAGCGGCTTCGGAGGTGCGGGAGCTTTCTCTGACGGAAAATACAATATTACGAATGACTTCGGAGGCACTCTGCACGAGTATATCGGTAAGGAAGAAGCCATACGTCTTATGAAATATGTTGACGACATCAACATGACGCACGGAGGCGAGGGCACAAAGCTCTATTCAACTGCAAATTCATCATTTAAAAAGCTGTGCCGTCAGAATAACCTGATACTTCTTGACGCATCCGTAAGACATCTCGGAACAGACATCAACTATGTAGTGCTCGGGAACCTTTTTGACGAGCTCAAGGACAAAGTGGATTTCAGATTCAGGACTCCGGTGGAGCACATCGAAGTAACAGATGGCGGCTACTGCGTGAAGACGGCCAAGGAGAGTTTCACCTGTAAAAAATGCGTCGTTTCCGTAGGAAGAAGCGGAAGCAAGTGGATCGAAACGATTTGCCATGAACTCGACATACCTACGGAGTCCAACAGAGTCGACCTCGGAGTAAGAGTCGAGCTTCCGGCGGAGCTGTTCTCGCATATTACAGACGAACTCTATGAAAGCAAGATAGTCTATAAGACAGAAAAATTTGAAGATAAAGTCAGAACATTCTGCATGAACCCGCGCGGAAGCGTCGTTAACGAGAATACGAACGGAATTGTTACCGTTAACGGCCACAGCTATGAGGATCCTGAAAAGCAGACCAACATGACCAACTTCGCTCTGCTGGTATCCAAGCATTTCTCAGTACCGTTCAAGGACAGCAACGGATACGGCGAGAGCATCGCGAGGCTTTCCAACATGCTGGGCGGAGGAGTGATCGTACAGAGATTCGGCGATCTCATCCGCGGAAGAAGAACCAACTACAAGAGACTGGCTGACAGCTTCGTGACTCCGACCCTCAAGGCTGAGCCGGGAGATCTCAGTCTGGTACTGCCGAAGAGGATACTCGACGGTATCATAGAGATGATATATGCACTCGACAAGATCGCACCGGGCACTGCGAATGACGATACTCTCCTGTACGGAGTTGAAGTCAAGTTTTACAACATGGAAGTCAGCCTTAATGAACGCCTTGAGACGAAATACTCCGGCCTCTATATGATAGGAGACGGCAGCGGTGTTACTCATTCACTTTCACATGCTTCTGCAAGCGGTGTGTTCGTGGCTAGAGATATATTGAGACAGTTTTAATTATATGAAAGGAGCACAGCATCCATGAAAAACGTTAAATGTCTTAAATGCATAAAGTGCGGCAAGGAGTACGAAGCACTTCCTGACGCTACTACATGCGAATGCGGAGGGATCCTCGATGTTATCTATGACTACGATTACATCAGGGAGAACTTTACGCCGGACGACATATCGTCAAGTAACAACTACACGATGTGGCGCTACCGTCCTTTCCTCCCGGTAGAGGAAGACACAGTTCAGCCGCCTCTCAGAGTTGGCTGGTCACCGCTTTATGAAGAACCTCGAATGGCTGAAAAGCTTGGCATCAGAAAGTTCTGGATCAAGGATGACGGACTCAACCCGACTGCTTCTCTCAAGGACAGAGCAAGTTCGATGGGTGTTGCCAAGGCTATCGAAGCAGGGTATGACACGATAGCGTGCTCCTCAACAGGAAACGCAGCAAGTTCGCTTGCAGGCAATGCGGCTGCGGCAGGACTCAAAACTTATATCTTTGTTCCTGAAAGAGCTCCTATCGGCAAGGTCGCTCAGCTTCTCATCTTCGGAGCAAATGTCGTTTCGGTCAAAGGCAATTATGAGGAGACTTTTGAACTCTCGAAGGCAGCCATAGACGAGTACGGATGGTACAACAGAAATGCTGCCATCAACTGCTATCTGATGGAAGGCAAAAAGACTGTCGCCCTGGAGATAGCCGAGCAGCTGGGCTGGGAAGTTCCTGACTACGTTGCTCTTTCGGTCGGTGACGGATGCACTATCGGCGGAGTCTGGAAAGGATTCAAAGACCTCTACAATGCAGGATTTACAAACAAGCTGCCTAAGATCATTTCGGTACAGTCAGTCAACACCTGTCCAATCAACAGAGCAGCACGTACCGGAGAACCATGGGAGCCGATGGAAGAAAACACATTGGCCGACTCCATCTCGGTAGGCGTACCACGCAATCCTGACAAGGCTATCAATGCGATACTCGAGTCGGGAGGAATACCGGTGGAAGTAACAGATGATGAGATCCTTGAAGCAATGAGAGTTACAGGCAGGGAGTGCGGAGTATTCGGAGAACCTGCCGGAGTCACCGGCATGGCAGGTCTTACAAAGCTTTGCAGAGAAGGAAAGATCCCTGCTGATGCAAGTGTAGTGGCAATAGTAACAGGCAACGGTCTTAAGGATACAGCAAACGGAATCAAGGCAGCAGGCGAACCTGTAAAACTTGAGCCGGATATCGACAAGTTCCGTGCATACTATGAATCGCTGAACAAATAAAAATATACCTGCGGAAACATATATATTTGTTGACATATAAAAAATTTTTTGGCATCATAAAAATATACGAGATACAAATTACCACACATTAGAATATATAGATTTTTTTGTAACAACGGAGGTACAATATGCTTGATCTCACTATTAAAGAAAAAGGGTTGAAAAACAATATCGAGCGTGCCAAAGCTCAGAACATCATCCTGCCGACGATCGATCAGCAGATGCATCCGGAGAAGGTTCCTGAAAAGATCCTCGAAAAGCTTAAAAAGACAGGTCTCTGGGATATCGATCCGGTAAACCTCTTCCGTATCACATGGAAGAACGAGCAGAAGGACTCCGGCGGACTCTTCCACGGACCTAACTACATCGTTATCCCTCCTGAACTCTCAGGTGTAAAGTGCAAGATCATCTGCATGATCGGCAAGTGGTTCCCGACAGGCTGCCACAAGGTAGGTGCATCTTATGGATGCCTCGTACCTGAGCTCGTTACAGGTCAGTTTGACTCCGGCTATCACAAGGCAGTATGGCCTTCGACAGGCAACTACTGCAGAGGCGGTGCTTTTGACAGCGCACTCCTCGGAGTTTATTCGATCGCTATCCTTCCTGAGGGAATGAGCCGTGAAAGATTTGACTGGCTCAAGAATGTCGCAAGTGAGGTTATCGCTACACCTGGAACAGAGTCCAACGTAAAGGAGATCTTCGACAAGACTCACGAGCTGAGAGAGACAAGAGAAGACGTATGGATCCTCAACCAGTTCGAGCAGATGGGCAACTACATGTGGCACTACAATGTAACAGGTAATGCTATCGCAGAAGCATTCGAAGAGATGAAGGGTGAGAATGACAGACTCTTCGGTATGGCATTCACATCAGGCTCCGCAGGCACAATGGCTTCCGGAGACAGACTCAAAGAGCTGTATCCTGGCGCTAAGCTGGCTGTTGGTGAAGCTCTGCAGTGCCCGACACTCCTCGACAACGGATTCGGCGCACACAGAATCGAAGGAATCGGCGACAAGCACGTTCCATGGATCCACAACATCAAAAATACTGACATGGTCATCGCTATCGACGACGAAGACTCCCAGAATCTCCTCAGACTCTTCAACGAGCCTGTCGGACGCGACTACCTCAAGGAGCAGGGTGTTGACCCTGAACTCGTTGATCTTCTCGGATACTTCGGCATCAGCGGCATAGCTAACCTGCTCTGCTGCATCAAGATGGCTAAGTACTATGAACTGACAGAGAATGACGTACTGGCAACAGTAATGACAGACTCCGCAGTAATGTATCAGTCCAGGATCAAAGAGCTTCAGGATGAGCAGGGCGAGTACACACATGAGAAAGCTGCTCTGCACTACAACAAGCACATCCTCGACGAGAAGGCAGATAACCTCCTCGAGCTCAGATACGTTGATCGTAAGAGGATCCACAACCTCAAGTACTACACATGGGTCGAGCAGCAGGGCAAGACTGTTGACGAGATCAACGCTCTCTGGTATGACGAAGAGAATACATGGGGTGCTCTCCGTAAGGAGGCAAGTAAGGTCGATGAGCTCATCAACGAGTTCAACGAAGCTACAGGCCTGCTCAAGAATCTGTAAAAAACCCCTGAAAACTATGAAAAAACACAAAGGAGGCTGTCAAAAACAGCCTCCTTTTGTTTGCAGAAATAAGAGTGAAAATACATTCGAAACATAAAACCATTTTGCTTATTTTTCTTGTCTTTGCACAAGCTTAGAATTATAATTAATTCATCATAAACCTATCTACTGATACGTTAGGATAGTGTTTTCAAAATGTGATCAGTAGAATTTTCTGTGTATTTATATAACAGGGAGGATAATGATTATGAAGAAAAGACTTATTGCTTTATTGGTTTGCTTAGTAATGGTAATGATGCCAATGCTGGCAGCCTGCGGTGGCGGCGGCGGTGGTGAAGAAGCACCTGCCGGTGATGAGGGCGGCGCTGCAATGAAGGTCGGCCTGATCACACTTCACGATGAGAACTCCACTTATGATAAGAACTTCCTCGATTCGTTCCAGGAATCCTGCGACAAGATGGGAGTAGAGGCGATCATCATGAAGAACGTACCGGAAGGACAGGAATGCTACGATGCAGCAGGCGAGCTCGTAGATAAGGGATGTACCCTCATCTTCTCAGACTCGTTCGGTCATCAGGGATTCATGCTCCAGGCTGCTAAGGACAATCCGGATGTTCAGTTCGTAAGCTGCACAGGCGATAACGCTCTGGTTGCAAATCAGGACAACTTCCACAATGCATTTGCTTCGATCTATGAGGGACGTTTCCTTGCAGGTGTTGCTGCAGGAATGAAGCTCAATGAGATCAAGGAAGCAGGCAAGCTGAAGGGCGACGTTCCTAAGATGGGCTATGTAGGCGCGTTCACATATGCTGAGGTAGTATCCGGATACACATCCTTCTATCTCGGAGCAAAGAGCGTATGCCCGGATGTAGTAATGGACGTTACATTCACAGGTTCATGGTATGATGAGACAGCTGAAAAGGAAGGCGCTAACAAGCTGATCCAGGGCGGCGCAGACCTCATTTCGCAGCACGCAGACTCCATGGGAGCTCCTACAGCATGCAAAGAGGCAGGCATCCCTGACGTTTCCTACAACGGAAGCACAATGGAAGCTTGCCCGGATTCCTACATCATCTCATCCAAGATCAACTGGTCACCGTTCTATGAATATGCAATCGCAGCAGTTCAGAAGGGAGAGGCATTTGATACCAACTGGACAGGTACTCTCGACACAGGTTCGGTTCAGCTGACAGAGCTCAACGAGAACGTTGCTGCTGAAGGTACTGCTGCTAAGCTCGAAGAGGTTGAGGCAGGTCTGAAGGACGGCTCGATCCACGTATTCGACACAAGCACATTCACAGTAGACGGCAAGACACTTGACTCCTACAAGGCAGACGTAGAGGCTGATGAGGCTTATGAGCACGAGACAGAGGTTATCTCTGACGGTTACTTCCATGAGTCAGAATACAGATCAGCTCCTTACTTCGATCTCCAGATCGACGGAATCAACCTGCTCGATACAAACTTCGGCTAAACCACAACTGATTTAAGAAGGCATTTCAATAGTTATGACCGGTCCCGCTTCGAGCGGGACCGGTCAAATTATAAAAACCAAGATTCGATATCGGAAAGGGGAGATTATTTTGCAGGACAGCAGAACACCCGCAGTTTCGATGAGAAACATAACGAAGACATTCGGAACCATAGTAGCCAACAATAAGGTCAACCTGGACATTTACCGCGGTGAGATCTTATCTCTTCTGGGTGAGAACGGTTCCGGCAAAACTACTCTGATGAATATGCTCTCAGGTATCTATTATCCTGACGAGGGTGAGATTTTTATTGACGGACATCCTGTTCAGATATCATCCCCGAAAG
>JAFRJV010000046.1 GCA_017432075.1 Mogibacterium sp.
AAGGATGGGCGTACCTGCTGCAGGGAAGGTGCCGTTGAGCTGGATATTATGATTCTTGTTTGCGTTTATGCTATTTACTACGATTCCGGCCGGCTCCGAGTAAAGCACTCTGAAGTTGGTAAACATCTTGCCGTTCTGGAATGGCACATAGCAATCGGTTGTATGGTAGGAGATGCCCTGGTAATGGATAGATTCTCTATCCTTCGTTTTGTAATTCAGGGCTGTTCTGCAGTTGCCATAGCTTTCAGCTGTAAGGCGCGTATAGTGCGTAGCTATCGGCTGGAAGTAGGTATAGTTGTTTACATAATCGTAATATACGAAGTTCGTTATTCCGGAGTTATTTATGAATGTGCAATCCAGGATATTTGCTCCGCCGTACTGGGCTTCGCAATCATCAAGATGCAGTATTCCGTAAACGCGGCAATCCTTAACAAGCAGGTTGCCGGATTTACCGGATCCGGAAGCTGCGTTATGAGCATAAAATACTGCTTTTGTCGGATCTCCGTTGCTGAACTCGCAATTATAGAAATATATCGCGGAATTACCTATGCCCAGGCCTACGGCGCTATTTACTGTGCTGTAAAACTTGCAATCATAGAACACGATGCTTGAAGCGTAATCGGCGCTCTGCTGTTCATGGTGGAAAGCATATGCTCCGGGCGAAGTTACATCTGTAGCCCTGAAGCTGATATTCCATGCCCTGAACTCATTTGAGCAGTACAACGCTCCGTTGGGATAGGGATCCGAAGCAGTAATTTCTACGGCTCCTATGCCTATGAGATTAACGCTGAGCGCTCCATCCATCAGTACGATGGATTCATTGTAGGTACCCTGAGCTATGAAGATAGTAACTTCATTCCATCCGGAAGCTATCGCGAAATTGATGGCTGCATTTACGGAAGCGAACTCAGCTGCAGGCCCTACGCAAAGGATCTTATTATCCGTGTTGGTAAAAAGCGAATCGCTTACCATCTTGTACGATTCAGGATCGCGCACATCGATGGTAAGATCGTTTACCTGGAAATGTTTAACATAGTTGGCCATTTTTATTCTCCTATCGTAAATGTTAGGTTAATTGTTTCGGTAACAGCATCATAGGTAACAGATGCCGTGATATCCTGAAGCACTTTCAAAACGGTTATGTCGATATGCTTCAGCTGCTCTACCATCCAGCGAAGATCGTAGCTGTACGGATCTCCGGGAACGAGCGGATTATTAGGTGTGTACGGCATTTTTAACCTCCATAGTACATATCAAGACAGAACTCGCTGCGGAAGTCATCCACAATGTAGTTCACAAGATCGATGCGATGTGCTATGTCCAGCTCCTGGGTAAGCATCTGCTGGGAAGTAGTTACGCCTATGTTGCCGTAGGTATGCAGATCAGGAGTAACTATCGTTTTATTATCCGGCTGATAGGCGGAAGCGTTATCTGCGGATATCTGATTCTCAGCTGTGCTGGAGCCTTTTTCGTAGCGATCGTAGTTGTTTAGTGGATCATAGTTTACTTCTATGGCCTTCTTATAGCGATTCCAGGAGGCAAGTTTTCTCGCGCTCCATACCGGGATGTAATACTTCATTACTTCCGGATCCGGATGCGCCAGCGGAGTTGAGCCATATTTGTAAACGATATTGTCTACAACTTCCTTAATGGTAAGGCCATCAGGAAGTACCATTTCATCGAAGATGGTATTATCATAGGCCAGCAGCGCGGATATTCCGCCCTGATGCATTTCATTCACGAACATCCTGCTGCACCTCCTCATCTGCTCCTGCAAAGTCAGGCCTGTTGATAATAGGCACTATGTTTGTGCCAAACATCTCATTTACCTTAGCACAGGAATCTTTGAGCGTTTCTATCCATACTTCGCTTCTTATGAATGTTTCCGCGTTGCCGGCATCGACTTCTGCGGTAAGCATTCTTTCCTTTTTATCATCCAGCATGCGAACTCCTATCTCGCGGTAGAAGTCAACAAGAGTAGTGCGCCTTGCATCGAGAAGATCTCCGAGAACATAATTGCTCTTCAGATCTCTATCGAACTGGAACCACGGAGCCTGCTCCGGATTTACCTTATCGCGCATGATCTTCTCATCGATGATAACATCATCGCCGTTGATTATCTTTTCGCGGATGGCCTTCATCGTTCTTGCGCTCTTGTCGCTGGATGCTACAAGAGCATACGCAAGCCTGCTATTCCTGGCTGCGCTCTTGATGCTGGTATCTATTTCCTTCAGCTCCGCCGCGTACTTCGTAACTATATCGAAGATGCCTGTATAGTCCGGAGTAAGTTTAACCAGCTCCGTTTCAACGCCTATTTTAAGAGGGCGCTGGAACTGGAAGTAAGGCGTTGCTATGGTGATACCGGAGGGCTGATACTGAAGGCCGAAGCCTGTTACACGGCCGGGCTGCGGAACGATGCCATATTCCGCAGATCTGAACACGGCGAGATAGCCTATCATATACAGCCCATATTTGAACGCATCCTTGTCCCAGCCGTACTGCCCCGGCGCTTTTTCAGGAAGGCCCTCGAAGTCTATCAGCGCGGTTATGCGTTGGAAGAGTGAGCGGCACCAGTAATCCATCGAAGCGTTCGGCGCGTTGTTCAGGAACGGAGGCGCGTTATACATTCCGCCATAGTTATAATACATGGTGTTCTCCTATTCGTAGAAAAATCCTGTTTCCAGGTAACGCTTAACTTCTTCATGCTCCGGAAGTGGCCCTGCCATTACTACATCTCCCTTATCGGCTATCATGAAGCCTCCGAGCGTTTCAGGCGTAGTAATTTGGCATAGCGGTCTGCCCCGGCGAGCATTATCTTCATCTACAACTTCATAGAAACTTGTATCGAAGTAAATAGGCCTATTTAACTCTGCTAATATACCACTTACACCAGCGGAATTAACTGTAGCGCCGCTTATTGCGTTTGCTATAGTACCTATAGAAGCCGCCGCAACGCCTATTCCGGCTCCACCAGTAGCAATAGCAGCTCCTATGCTGCCTAAGGTAGTTAGCATTCCATTAACTACGCTGCTTCCGGAATTAGATCCTTTAAGAGGGAACTCAACGCCATATTGCCCGGTAAGTTTTGCGAGAACATGAACATCTTCCTGCGCATCTATGGGAACACTGGTAACTGTAACTACCATTTTTCCGGTTAAAGCATCAACTTCTCTTACGCAATAAATTGCATTTGAATTGAGTAGTTCGCTTGTATCAAGTTGCGCTGCTCCTGCTCCGGGTACATAAATGGTATATTTACTATAAGGAGCAAGATTCAAATAAGATCCTCTTGTTGCCGCTTGCGGATGTTTTCTGACAGTAAATGAAGCATAGTCGACAACTTGTTCAGGATCTTTTATTATCTCACATGGAATAGTTATCGGCGTATATCCGGGAATAGCCATTCCGGGATGCCAGTTACCTATATAAACATCAGAAGCTGATACTACGCTTGTAAACTTAGTAGGAAACCATATTGCAGAATTGATTAGCTTTTCAGGATTTCCTCCGAAAAACTTAACAACGCTGGGAATGATATCTCCTAAACTAAATCCATCAAGAGCTTCATATAACTTCTGTATAAGAAGCCGGAAGCTGGGCGGAGATAATTGTATAAGAGTGCTTGCACCTACAGTTTGCGAGCCTGCTATATTAAGCACAAATACTCCATTTTCGTATTTATGAGAAGTAGGCGGAGAAGGCCAAAGATCCTCATATGGAGTAAGCTGAGCTTTTATAGGATATAAATTATCACTTATCGTTCCATCGCTTGCCGCGCTGGATCTAAGGATATACAAGCTGCTCGCGCCTATTTCCGTCTTATAAGTAGCCAGCACATCTACGCGCAGCGAGAGCTGGCAAAGGTTTTCTCTGAGCATGTTCTTGCCTATTACCCAGTAATAACGATTCATCATTACTGCGTAATTCACATCTTTGATATCATCCCAGGAAACCTGCAGCTCGATGCGCGGATTCGATATATCGGCTCCGTTCTTAAGCGTTACGCTGTATTCCGCCCAGCCCGTTGTGTTGGGCTGAGCGGTACTTTCAATGTTTTTCGCAAATTGTCCTAACTTAATTGTGTAGGCCATCGCGCCCTCCTTATTAGGCGAGGTAGTAGAGTATCATGTTCTCGGTCTGGTCGAGCATGTGATCCTTGCCCCAGTGGTAGGTAACATTGTAGTAGGATCCCTTGTTGTTTACCGGGCTGGTAAGAACATCCTCTACATGAACACTGGTAACGAGCGCATCTCTGTCGAACAGAAGAGCGAATACATGAGCCAGGGAAACGGCGCTGCCGTTCTCGCTCTCGCCGGTAGTGGTGTTGAGCTGATTCGGAGTTACATTTACTGCTTCCGGAACGTTCGGATTCTGCCAGTATTCAACGCCTTCGAACTGATCCAGGCGGAGATAGGAAGAATCGAAGAGGCTCGGGAAAATGGTAGCTTCAGCCTGGCGGATGCGCGGCATATAGAGAAGCAGCCTTCTGTCAGCCGGAGCAGTATGCCTGGTAAGCGAGAGAGCGTTTCCGCCATCATCGTTCTTAGCCGGGAAGATGTGGAACAGTTCGTTCTCTTCTTCCATCAGACTCATATCGCCCTTTATCTTCATAACGAAGAACTTCATTAGCTCATCGAAGTAAGTGGAGAGCAGCTGGGCCGCAGTGTAGGAAGTGCCGTAGAAGGAGTTGAACTCGGTAACGAGGTTTACCTTCTGTCTGGGAGCGCCTACATTGTAGGTAGCGCCTATGGCGTTTACAACCTGGAGCCTGTTCTCAGCATCCATCATTACTTCAAGATCATTCGCTATACGAACAAGAAGCCCGGAAACGAAGGAGCCGAAAGAAGCCTCATCCTTGAAGGCCTGCTTAAGCTGATAACGGAAGATGGTGTAGTTCTTTTGCGTAACCTTATGGCTGACAAAGTTGATCTCCAGCGGATATGTCTTTGTGATAGTCCAGGGATCTATGGAAGCGCCGTCAACGATCTGAGTAGCGTTGATGTTGGTGTTCCAATCGTTAGATGCTTCCAGCTTGGTAGCGTAGAAGGATATCTTCCTGGTGATCAGGCCGAACACCTGAGGAACGAGCATTATGATCCTGAACTTTCCTCTGTAGGGCCTGTCGGCGATGATGGTCTTTCCAATAACGGAAGAGAGAGCGCCGACAGTGTTTTCGTAGCCGGTACGGAGCATGGCTTCGCCGACAGTTGCAAAGGTAGATGTGTTGAAAGCGGTAAGAGTGCTGTTCTGCCCGAACATCTCTGCGCTCATGGCATTGACTATGCCATATACATCAGTAGGGGTAAGAGAGTTTGCCATAAGTTAATCCTCCTTGAAAAAGTTTGAAATAATATCATCGATGCCCTTAGGCTGAACATCCGAAATGGAAGGCATCCCTGCCAGTGTAGCCAGTTTGTTGTATATCTCTTCAAACGGCTTAAACGATTCAGCGATAGCTGCGGAAACGGCATCGGATATTTCTTTCGCAGTATCTTTCTTTTCCGGCTCTGCCGGCTTTTCCGGAGCTGCAGCAGGCGCTGCCTCCTCCTTCTTAACTTCCGGAGCTGCTTCCTGCTTGACTTCCGGAGCAGCCTCCTTCTTGTCCGCGAGCATTTCGCGGATCTCTGCAGCAGTAAAGCCTGCCTGCAGTAATTCTTTTACATCAGTAATGTTCATGATTTCCTCCTGATCTTCAAAACATCCCCGGCGTATATTTTATTAGGATCCTTTATGAAAGGATTATCCTCCATTATCTGTTTGATGGTAGTGCCGAACTTCTTTGCTATTCCGGAAAGAGTATCGCCGCGCTTTATGACATATTCCGTGAACTGCGGATCCAGCGGCGGAGAAACGAATATCACATCTCCGGCGTATATCCTGTTAGGATTCGCGATGTGATTCCATTCGCAAAGCTCCTGCACTGTTACATGGAACTTAACGGCGATCCTGGAAAGAGTATCTCCCCATTTTATCTTATATGTCTGCCTTACCGGAGCTGGCCCCGGCTCATATCCAGGAGGATAGATGAACATCAGGAACTCGTATGTATATCCCCAGCGGCCATTTGCTCCGCGCTTTCTTGTTATCTCGCGGAGGATAGGCTCTGTTCTGTAACTCCATCCGGATTCGACAGTGATAACAGTATCGTTATCTATGACTTTATCGACTACAGCTACATGTCCTTCGCCGTGGCCCCATACCATGCAGGCACCTTCTACGGGATCCTGGCCGCACTTCAGGCCCTGCAGATCTACGAACTTCACGAAATCTACCGCGTTTCGGTTGCCGAGCCATTTGCAGTTGTCCTTTTCGCCTGCCTTGATATTATAGACACTAACGACTGCCCCAACGCAGTTCGGCAATACGCTTCCTTCGAATGGACGGAGGCCGTACTTATCATTACCGGGTACGCAAGGGCTGTAGCCGCCGTTCTGCTTTCTTATGAAATGCTTATCGTGAATATCATAATTCATTTAATCATCCTCCAGGAACAACATATAGAAATCAGCTGCTGATGTAGGCAACGGCCCCGGAGGCGTTCCGGGCGGATAAAGGCATCCCTGATAAATATAATTCGGATTGCCGTGCCAGCTGCCATTATTGTAATAATGCGTTCTGTATTCCCATACATTCGAAATCCAGTCCCAGCCGGATTCCGCGCATACTATCTCGGTAGGGCTTATTATCTGCTCGACTATCGCTACATGGCCATCGCCTGAATTGCGCCATACCATAGCGCCGCCAACAACAGGATCCGTGCCGGCAGGCAGACCCTGGGCCATTCCGTTTACAAGGAAATCGCCGCCGTTCCAGCTGCCGAGCCAGGTGCAAGCTCCGAGATTCAGCCGTTCATTGTAGCGGCCGGTGGCGAATCCGGAGCAGTTCGGCAATACGCTTCCCGGAAAAGGCCGGAGGCCGTGGGCGTTGTTGCCCTCTATGCAAGGGCTCCAGCCGCCGTAGGCCGTCATGATATAATAATTGCTGTTGATGTCCGGAGCCGGCATTTACTATTCTCCCAGCTTCGATATAAGAGCAGTTATCGCAAGCTCCAGCTTCGATATCGCATCTTTAAGGCCGTTTGTTTCTTCCTTGTGCGCTTCGTTCTGTTTAGTCATGTACCAAAAGAGCAGAAGCGCCATAGCGATAGGGAAGCCTACACTTGATATAACATTTACGATATTATCCATAATAACCTCCAAAAATAAAAGAGAAGGCAGTAGGCTGTTGCTGCCGGATCCCGCGCCTTCCGGGCGCTCTTCAAGGGCTGCCTTCTCCTACGCCTTCAAAATAGCACAGAAAAATTATTATGTCAATCAATATTGAAAATTGTTTTGAAAATCGCAAGCGTTCTCAGATCTGAAAACGATATGCAGGCCGCGTAGTAATACGGCTTCATTATGCTCCATTCTATCGCCAGGCGTTCTCTGTCCGTCCTGGAACCTTCATACTTACAATCCGAGTGGCCCCTGAACGGCGCTCTGCATACATAATAGCCGCCCGGATGCTTCCAGGCAAAGATGGAATCATCATAGCCCCAGGCCGGCTGCATGCCTTTAAGCGGCATGTTCTTTATGTAAGGGCTATCATCATAGCTCCAAGCATTCTCTATCGCCATTCCGTAGAAATCGCTCTTATTCGATATCTGCTTCATAAGAGCCGTTTCCTTGCGCTGGGAAATAACGCGCTGGGAATCAGGCTGCACTATAAGAACGCCTTTATCCGTAAGCAGCTCTTCGCGGCCTTTTCTGCGCATGTATAAAACATCATCCGTCAGGTTAAGAGCCTCTAGGATCGCGCTGTTGATGTTGTTCGTATTCGCAAGAAGCCACGCGCGAAGCGGAGGCCTTCCGGCAAGCTCTCTGTTTCCGGAGATGGTAACATACGCATTCAGGAAAGCATCGCCTTCCGTCCTCCTGGTAATTACTCCCTTTTCCGGAATGAACTCATCGAACACTATGTCCGTGAAGCTATCGCCGTTGAAGCCTCTTATATGCGCTATCTCCGCAAGGGAAGTTGCTATGCCTCGCTGAGTGCCTTCTATGGCTTTGTCATCGCCATCCAGGGAATAATCGCATATCCGGCACAGCTTCTTTGCCTGCTTGAATAGTCCGGTCTTATGCTCAGGCTCGAATACCTTGTAAGGATTCAGATCCGGAGATGCCGAGATGGTATCAAGCTCCGCGGTAGTGCGGCGCAATAAGATGTGATAGATATCATTATCCAGCATATATTTAAGTACGCCATATGTCTTACCTACCTGGCGCTTGCCTATGATAACTATCAGCCAGGCCGGCTGATCCGCAAGGTACGGAATGTTCAGCCAGCCTTCCGGAGTGTACAAATTATTTACCATATCTATTCCTCTTGATGCGCTGCCATCTGTCCTCTTCAGTGCTTCTTACTTTGCTCTCCAGGCGCTGCTTCGCATTTGCCTCGCGTTTCATAACAAGCCATTCCTGATATTCCTCGCAGCTTCCGTGGCAGCCTTCGTGCCGGTCAGCGCATCCCTTGCATGGATTTATCATCGCTGTCCTCCCATCATCACACTTTCGGCAAACGGATGTGATGGATCTTCTTCATCGCTATCCTCCCATCTGTTCCAGGCGGCCTCCCGTTCCTTGTTATAAGCAGCCATTATCTTATTTAATTTAGCTGAATATTTCTTATACTCTTCTTGTTTTCCGGCTCTGTAACCGGAACGATAACCGGAATAAAAACTATCCCGGATCGCTTTTTCTGTTTCATCGTTCATAGATTTTCCTCATCAAATATCTCGACAGGAACATCCTCCTGGCGTAGCTCGTTTACTTCATCGGTTGTCATTCTTCCACCTCGCTTATTTTAATTTTATCCTCTAAACTGGTCTTAGGATATTCTCTATTATTTGTAATTCCAAAATCTAATTTTATTTTATCTTCATTTAGCCAACCTTTAATTTGTAGAAAAGTTATTAAAGAAAGGGGGGTATCGGCAACGCCCTTTTTCCAAATCCAATGTTTATACATCGTAACAATAGTTACGCGCTCTTTGAACCATATCATTTCAATTTCTCCTTGTCTTGTAATCAATATCAAGAACAATTCCAATGCCATAAAGCACCCATACCCACCACGGAACTTGCATTTTTATTAGCAACCACAACGCAACAATATTCATAGATCCTCCTCATTTATCGTATTTTTATCTGCTTCTTTAAAGTTCCAGTGGAAGTTGCCTTCTATGGAAAGACATTCCTCATAATCGCTGGAAAGGCTTAATAGATAGTCGCAGGGAAGCATCGCGACATTTGCCCTTACTTCTATCGGCCTGCCCTGCTCATCGTGGAGCGTAATGTTATTATCCGGATTATACCATAGGCAATTCTTCCCGGTATCTTTGCCTTTGAAGTTAAATCCCAGCTGGAAGTTTTCAGGCGTTCCTATAAGCCTGCTGCCTGCCTTCTTCGGTACTCCGGCAATAGTGCATGTCAGCTTGCCATCCTCAACTGTAATATACTTCTTCGCGCCAAATGTCTTGAACTTCTCCACACGGCCCTCATCGGTTATTCCGCCCAGCTCATGTTCCCTGCCTTTGATATCCTTATACACCAGCTGCAGGCCGCATTTACGCTGATACTCTGTCAGCTCCTTTTCCAGGGCTTCTATCTTCGGAGTTACAATATCCGGATGCAGAGCGAAAATGGAATCCGTATCGCAGTACACGAAATCCTTGCCGGCCGCATCTATCATCTTCTGAAGATATACGCGGCCGAGAGCGGCTACCATGCAGCCCCAGGCATAGACCATGAAATATGAAATGCTTTTCTGGTACTTATCCAGGAAGCCTTCCGGATCTTCTTCAGGGCTTAACAGAATATCTGTTTCCGTAAACTCGTATGAATCGCGGAGCGGATTCGTGTAAGCCATTCCGAAGATGCCGTTTACATAGGTTTTGCTGATGGCATACTCTACTTCCTTGCCTGCTACGCCTTTGAGTATCGTTTTCTGTTCATAGAACTTCAGTACATAGCGTCTTACAATGTCCGGCAGATATCCCTTCCGGCAGAAATATCCATCCAGGATAATTGCCTCCGTAAAGTCATACTGGCTCTTGATGATAGGCCATTCAGCGCCGAAGATGGTTATCCGGATGGCCTTCAGGCCGCCGATATATCTTCCGTTATCGGTATATCTCATTCCGGATCCGCGAAGGATAGTCATCTTTGCTATGGATATATACGGCACCGGAACATTCTTTTTCAGCTCCGCATCCATCAGCACCAAATCGAACATCGTGCATTGTCCGGCGGCTTCAAAGCGTTCTATCACATCAACATCGCTTCCGGGATCTAAAGGCTGCCATACTCCGAGCGGATATTCCGGATAACATACCATCTGAGCCGGATAACTGGAAGTTATGTCGAAGTGGCATAGATCCGAGAGCAACTGCCCGGTATATTTTCTGTTTGCGTGAGTATTCCCACCTCTTGCAAGCCGCATAAGCATCTTGAACTGCTCATAGCTTACGCGCTGATCTGCAAGCGTTTTGTAATATTGCTTCTGCTCTTCGCTTCTTTGCTTTACTCCTATGCCTATGTCCTTTTTCAGGCCCTTACGGATGAAAGATGTACTGGTAGGACATTTAGTCCATATATACTCGTTTCGCGCATCCAGGAAGGGAATAATGGCATCAGAGAGCGAAAGAACATCCAGTGCCGAATAGATAAGTGTATTATCATCAAGTTCGGTATAAGGCGTTCGCAGCTGGGAATAGTCCATTATATCCTTATCTTTTTTCCAGTGCCTGCTCCAATCCTTCGTGAGCGTTGCCAGGCTCATGTTTGTCATTTTGTAGAAATCCCTGAACATGAAACCTTCGCTTGTCAGGATCGTTACCGGATGATGCTCATCCAGGGCGAAGCTGGAGCCGGGCTCCACATTCCACAGATGCTTGCAGAAGTGATACTCATATCCGGCATTATGGATGAATATTATCATCCTTCTGTTGCCGGCAAGCCTGAAATAATCGGAAAGCCATTTGAATATGTCTTTTGCCTGCCAGTAATGCCTGCACATTATCACGGATCCGAAGATGTTCCACTGGAACAGATAAGGAAACGCTATCGGAGGATCCTCCTCCGTTCCGGCATAATCCAGCTCGCCCGGCTTTATGGTAGTTGTTTCTATGTCGAAGCTGCATGCGTAGTTATAATATTCAACTCTGTTGCGGCTCCGGCCGCGAACGCTCACTTCCGTAACATCTCCGGCATGCGCATCGGATAATTTCATTATAAGGTGTTCGGCATCTTTGTATTCATAAACTTGAATAACATCATCCTTATAATTGAGCGTTCTCATTTTCTGCTTGCCAGCATCCTATCCAGCGCCTGCTGGGCGCTTATCTTCTCCTCAATAGCAGCCTGAATATTTGCGGCTGTTCCTTTCCATCCGGGATCCTCGTTCTTCTTTGCTTCTACGATGTTTATTACCCGGTAATATTCCGTTTTATCGGAAGCATCTACTTGCATCAGGATCTCCGCCAGTTCTTCATCGGTAATGCTATACCCCTGCTTACTGAGTGTTTGCGCGGCCTTATGCACTATTTCTTTGCGGATCCAATCCCAGCCAACGCGAGTGGTAGACATTCTGTTAAGGAACTTCTCCAGTTTTCTGATCTGCGCGGCGGCCTGCTGCTGGCTCATTCCCTTCGTAGCAGCTGAGAACTTGCCTCCGGCAACGATGCTTTCCAGGTATGTTTTCTGCCCGCCTTTAGCGCGTTCTATTCTACGATTTGCTCTTCTTGTCAACCTTCTTATTAAGGCTGTCTGATCTTTAGTTACGCCTGCCATATTCTCCTCCTATAAAAAGTGCGCCGGATATACCGCCGGCGCGCGGTTGAGAAAGAAGATGCAGACTACTTGCGCTTGCTCTCTGTAAGAGCATCCTCTACGGCCTCTATTACAGCCTGAGTATCTTCTTCATCAAGGTAGAGCGCGAAGCGCTTGTAGTAATCGCCATCCTTGCCTTTGTCCTCCGGCATGCCTATGAAGGCATCGTACTTCTTGCCGGCCGGTACTACCCTAAGATTATACAGTGCCAGGCCCGGCATCTGCAAGGTGAAGAATGTTCCGAAGTCAAGCTTTCTTACATTCTTAACTTCCCATTCTTTTCCGAGATCGAAGAACTGCTTTTCCTTCTCTGTTTCCTTTTTAGCCATGTTTGTTTCCTCCTGTTTGTTTAGCTAAAGAGTTCTTTTTATTATGCTGCGGATATCATCCCAGGAAGAGCCATTTATGCTGTTAAAGCATTCAGCCCAGGACTTTGCGAGCGCAGGCGCCTTATCATTCATTGTGATATCCACGGCCTCCTGCTGTAGCTTGCTCAGCCCGGTAGAAACGATATCCGAAACTACCATGTTGATAATGCGTTCGTTCTGTTTTGTTTTGAGTTCAGTAAGTGTCATTGTCGATTATGCTCCTCCATAAGTTTACGCGCTCCATCATCTCCCGAAGCCCTCCGGGAAACCGGATCACAAAATTGAAATTGCGATTCGGAGTTATTACCCTCCAATAATCCTCCTTACATCTGAAGAAGGCGAAGCCCTTGTACTTTATCATCTTTCCCTCCTATATGCTTGTAAAGAACGCTATCGATGCGTAAAGGAATATCACGCAGAAGGCAATAATCCGAAGGATCCCTGCTACTTTCTTCATTACTGTTCCTCCTTTATCATATTTACGCTGATGTGCTTGATATACTCTCCGCCTTCCTCATCCAGCTGAAAGCCTGCGTACCTGGCAGCCTTCTGCATCGCTTCAAACATGTTCGGGCATTCCGCGATATATACATCTGTTATGAGCGTATCGCCTTTTACTACACTGATTGTCATTCTGTATTTATTCATCTTCTTTCCTTCC
>JAFRJV010000047.1 GCA_017432075.1 Mogibacterium sp.
CCACTTTTTTAAAAGGGCATGGTGGGTGTCGTCAAGTGGTTAAGACCCTGGGTTGTGGCTCCAGTATTCGTGGGTTCGAATCCCACCATCCACCCCAAATACTTATTTAATACAACGCAATAGTTGTGTTACAATAGCGAATACAGATACTGATGGGGTATAGCCAAGCGGTAAGGCAACGGATTCTGATTCCGTCATTCGTAGGTTCGAATCCTACTACCCTAGCCAAGAATAGAGGGACTCTCAGGAGTCCCTCAATTATAAGGCGACATAGCCAAGTGGTAAGGCAGAGGTCTGCAAAACCTTCACCCCCGGTTCAAATCCGGGTGTCGCCTCCAGTAAAGACTGCGTAAGCGGTCTTTTTCTTTACAACTAAATAATTGCACGGCGGTGCGAATAGTATATAATTACAGAAAACTATTTTTGAAATCAGCGAGGTTCATAAAAGAATGAAAAAAACAAGAGAAAACACCATGTTCAAAAGAGTTGCAGTTCTTTTGGCTCTGCTCATGATGATGGCATCCTTTACGGTTTTCATGAGTGGCTGCAGAAGCGGCGCCAATGGAGAGGTCTATGTATATTGCTACGGAGACTATTTCGATCCTGAACTTATTGAAGATTTTGAAGAAGAGACCGGCATCAAGGTCATACCTGACTATTTCGATACAGCTGAGGAAATGTACACAGTTCTCGAGAACAATGCTACAACATATGACTGTGTGTGCACATCTGACTATATGATACAGCGTATGATAGGGAATGACATGCTGGCAGAACTCGACATGAACAATATCCCTGAGATCAAGAATATCGCTGATGTATATATGAAAAAATCGGAGGAGTTCGATCCGGGCAATAAGTATTCCGTTCCTTATCAGCTGGGAATTGCCGGAATTCTTTATAATAAGAAGATGGTAGGCGATGTCGAGATCGACTCGTGGGATGATCTGTGGAATGAAAAATTCAAGGACAGCCTCGTCATGCCTGACAGTGTCCGTGATGCATTCATGATAGCTCTTAAAAAGCTCGGTTACTCGGAAAATTCCACAAGTGAAGATGAAATAAAAGCAGCAGCAGATGAGCTTATAAAGCAGAAGCCGCTGGTTTATAAGTATGCAAACGACTCTGCACGCGACCTTCTTGCGAACGGTTCTGCTGCAGTAGGGGTCGTATGGAACGGTGAGTATATCTATACCAAGGATCTGAACGAGGATGTTGAATTTGTCATTCCTAAAGAGGGTTCTGAATTCTTTGTAGATTCCTGGGTAATACCGAAAGATGCAGCGAACAAGGAAAGCGCAGAAGCATGGATCAATTATCTCTGCAAAGCGGAAGTGGCATCGAAGAATTTCGACTACCTGTACTACACCACACCTAATGAAGCGGCTCTTGAGCTGATAGATGATGAATACCTCAAGGAAAAAGCGGTATTCCCGGATAAAGAGACCGTCGATCGCTGTGAGTCCCTGGTTTCGCTCGATCCGGCATCTACAGATCTTTACAGTGATTACTGGAAGAAAATCAAGGCAGAATAAGATACAGATGAAAAACATCAGCGGCGCAGAAGAGAAAAAGCATATGCTTAACAGGGTAGCCCTCGTTATAGGGGGCAACCTTCTTTTTGCAGTCGGCATAAATGTGATAATCACTCCGATGAACCTCTACAGCAGCGGATTTACCGGCATGTCCATGCTGCTGAGAATGCTTCTGGTTGATGTACTGCATGTGCCTCAGATACCGGGGGTGGATTATCTGGGAATCATTTATTATCTGATCAACATGCCTTTATTTGTACTTGCATATAAATCGCTCGGCAGGGAATTCTGTATTACGACCGTGATCTCGATCGGGATAGCATCACTCTGCATGTCGCTCGTGCCGGTAGCTTCCAAACCTATATTCGACGACTATCTGACTGCGTGCCTTGTAGGAGGACTCGTTTCGGGAACCGGTGCAGGAATGGTGCTGAAAGGGGGCACATCAGGCGGAGGACAGGACATAATCGGTGTCGCGCTTTCAAAGACACATCCGAACTTCAGTGTCGGAAAGATATCCATTGCCATAAACACAGTTATATACGGTGTATGCTTCTTCCTGTTTGACATACGCATCGTGGTTTATTCGATGATTTTCGCTGTGGTAAATGCGCTGGCTCTTGATTATCAGCATACGCAGAACAGAAATGTACAGGTGATGATCTTTACCAAGAAGGAAGGCATTACGGATAAAGTCATAAGCGAAGTGAGAAGAGGCCTGACATATTGGCACGGAGCCGGCGGATATACCGACGAAGACACCTACGTGCTGACAACTATGGTAACAAAGTATGAGTTACCAAGGCTCATCAACATAATAAAAGAAGTAGACCCGAACGCCTTTGTGATGGTGAATGAGGGAACCAAGATATACGGAAACTTTGAGAAGAGGTTTACGGAATAATAGCAGTATTAAAAAACCTTCGCGGTATGATCCGCGAAGGTTTTTTGTTATTTGTTCTTTCTGCCTATTTTAGGCTTTTCCTTCCTGCCGCTTACTTCGGCTGCTTCTTCAGGTTCTTTCTTTGGGATCTCTTTAGTTTCAGGTATGGCGGTCAGCGCTTTGAAGTACTTGCTGTGATCGTCATTGTAATTCTGCAGATATTCCTCTGTTGCGGAATGATGCAGTTCGTGTACGAAGGAGTGTTCCTGACCGAAGATCGAATCATCTTCGCTTTCCATTATGTAAATGGCGACGTCACTGCACTTGTCGGAGATGTGCTCCACGTTGGTGAGGATGGACTGATAGCGTATTCCGTTGATCGGATCGCAGAGATTGTTGACCATCCTGTATACGTGTCTGGCGTTCAGTTCTTCTACCAGGTCATCTATTACTTCCTCAAGTGGCTCCACCTTTGCTGCAAGAGCAGAACTCTTTGACTTGTAAGCGCGTGCGGTCACATCCATGATCTCGTATATGGAGTCGAACGCTACACGGAGCTCGGCCAGGGCTGTATCAGAGAACACCTTGTTTTCGCCTCTGAGCAGGTTGATCTCCTCGTTGATATTGACTGCAAGATCTCCTATGCGCTCATAGCAGATAAGAGATTTGAGCACTCTGTTCTGATGCTGGTTGTCGACCTCTCTTGTGACATAAGGGGAGAGGGAAACGACATATTTGTTGGTGGCGTCGGTCATGCTGTCGAGCAGATTCTCGCGGGTTTCGATACGGCCGTTACGCTTAGGATCGAAATTATACAGCTGCTGCACGGCAGCATCGAAGTTGTGAGCGGCGATATCGCTCATCTCTACCACGACTCTTTCTGCCTGATCAAGTGCGATGGCAGGGGATGAGAAGAGTCGTTCGTCGAGAGCATCGAGCGCTTCGATCGCATGCTTGTCTTCGTCGTTGATAGGCTCGTCTTTCACAATTGCAATGCTTATCCTTTCCATAAAACCTGTGAAAGGAAGCAGAAGAACTGCAGGGATAAGCCTGAAGCATCCGTGGATGTTGGCGACTCCGCCGGAATTAAGTGTTCCGGACCAGAGCGCGTCGTTTATGATCCCGGTCTTTCTTCCTATGAATACGAGCAGGAAGCAGATGATCGCTGCGAAAACGTTGTATACGATATGAACAACAGCAGTACGTCTCTGCACAGGCTTGGCGCCGATACGGCTCACGAGGTATGTCGTAAGGCAGTCTCCGATATTGACACCGATAATGACTGCAAATACCGCACTGAATGTAACTCCTACTGAGCTTGCGATCGACTGTATGATACCTACTACCGCAGATGAACTCTGTACTATACCCGTTACGAGAACACCTGAGAGGAAGCCAAGAGCGTAGTTGTTGGAAAAGGCGGTCAGCAGGTGGCTCAGTGATTCTCCAAAGCCCGAAACTACATTGCTCATGTAGATAAGGCCCATGAAGAGAATACCGAAACCGCAGGCTACCGAGCCTATCGTTTTATATGCACCGGATTTAAGGAACATTATGCAAACGATACCTATGACCAGTGCGAGAGGGGCGAGGTTGTCAGCCTTGAAGAAGTACAGAGGGCTGTCCATGCCCGAACTTACGTCCATGAGTCTGATGATCTGAGCAGTGATGGCTGTTCCTACATTGGCTCCGAGTACTATGCCTACGGACTGATGGAATGTGAGGAAACCGGCTCCTACCAGACCTACCGTGATAACAATGGTCGCCGTTGAACTCTGAATGATACATGCAACTAGCATACCGAGCAGAAAGCCCATAACCGGCTTGTTGGTTACCTTTGCAAGGGCACTCTTCATCGCTCCGCCCGAAGAACTCTTCAGTCCGTCGCCCATGACTCTCATTCCGTAAAGGAACATCGAGAGCCCGCCCAGAAAAGCGATCACGTTATAGAAAATTTCCATAAATTGTTACATCCTCCGATCTGAAATGAAACTGAGGTCAACATGTAATCCCAATTTCCTCCATATAAATTATAAATAACGAAACTGTCAAAAATCAATTAAAGTAAATCCAAAAGTATATCAAAATGAGTGTTGACATATTCCTACCGAGGGAGTAGGATTTATCTGGTAATTTTGCGGAACCCGCGGAATAAAACAGAAACAGAAAGGGGAACTTCAGAAATGATGGTTTCGACCAAGGGCAGATACGCGCTGACCGTAATGGTTGATCTTGCCCGCAAAGGAGAAAACGGATATGTTTCGCTTTCGGATATAGCTGAGAGTGAAAACCTCTCCATGAAGTATCTTGAGAGCATCATTGCCATACTCAACAAGGGCGGTATGCTCAAAAGCCTGAGGGGAAAGAACGGCGGCTATATGCTTGCACGCGAACCTAAAGATTACACTATCAATGAGATACTTTTGCTGACAGAGGGAACGCTGGCTCCGGTCAACTGCATAATGCAGGAGGGCGTACAGTGCGAAAAGGCTGCTACCTGCAGTACGCTTCCGCTCTGGGCAGGGCTAGACAAAGTGATAGAGAATTACCTTAAGGGGATCACCCTTGAAGATATAATCACAGGTAACCGTAAAAAAATGCTCGGTGAATACTGCGAAAGCTGTGAACCGGCAAAATAGATATCCAGGAGGAACAAAATATAATGAGAGTTTATGCTGACAATGCCGCAACAACGTACCTCAGCAAGACTGCAAGAGACAAGCTGATACAGTGTCTTGATGAGTTCAACGGCAATCCTAACAGCCTTCACAGCGACGGACAGCGCACACAGGAGGCTCTTGACGAAGCAAGAGCGATCGTAGCTGGATGCATCAACGCTGCAAGACCAAACGAGATCTACTTCACTTCGGGAGGCTCTGAAGCAGATAATCAGGCACTGCTTTCCGCAGCGAGAGGACTTAAGGCAAAGGGCAAGAAGCACCTTATCACACTTAATATCGAGCATCATGCCATCCTTCATACGATGCGCAAACTCGAAGGAGAAGGCTTTGAGGTCACATACCTCGCACCGCAGTCAAACGGCATAGTCGATGTAAAAGACGTAGAAGATGCCATCAGAGATGATACTGCGCTGGTGAGCATAATGTTCGCAAACAATGAGATGGGTGCTATTCAGCCGATACCTGAGATCGGTGCGATATGCAAGGCAAGGAAAGTACTGTTCCATACAGACTCTGTACAGGCGGCAGCCCATCTGCCTATAGATGTACAGGCGATGAACATAGACATGCTGTCAATGTCAGGACATAAATTCCACGGCCCTAAGGGCGTCGGAATACTCTACGCACGTAACGGCATCAAACTGGTGAACGTGATCGAAGGCGGAGCCCAGGAGAGAGGTAAGCGCGCCGGAACAGTAAACGTGCCGGGCATCGCTGCCATGGCTGTCGCACTCAAGGAAGGGTGTGACAACATGGAAGAGAACATGAACAAGGTAAGAGCACTCAGAGACAGGCTCATCGAAGGCCTCAGAGATATCCCGTATTCACAGCTCAACGGGGATCCGGTAAAGAGACTGCCGGGCAACGTAAACTGGTCATTCGAAGGCGTTGAAGGTGAAAGTCTGCTGCTCCATCTCGACATGTACGGCATCGAATGCTCATCCGGAAGCGCATGCACAAGCGAATCTCTCGACCCATCGCACGTCCTGCTGGGAATGGGAGTACCTATCGAAGCAGCGCACGGATCGCTGAGATTCAGCCTGGATATCGACAACACTGAGGAACAGATCGACTACATCATAGAAAAGGTGCATCAGGTAGTCGAACTGTACAGGGGAATGTCACCGTATTGGGAAGACCTGCTGACAGGCAAGAGAGAACACTGCATACCTGAGTACTGGAATAAATAGGAGGAACAAAAATGTCACTATATACAGATAAAGTAATGGATCATTTCGAGCATCCGCGCAACGTAGGCGTGATCGAAGATGCTGACGGAGTAGGCGAAGTCGGAAACCCTGTCTGCGGAGACATCATGAAGATGTATCTCAAGGTAGAGGACGATAAGATTGTAGACGTAAAGTTCAAGACATTCGGCTGCGGAAGCGCTATCGCAACAAGTTCAATGGCAACTGAACTCATAAAGGGCAAGTCTCTCGATGAAGCGCTTGAGCTTACAAACAAAGCTGTGGTAGATGCTCTCGACGGACTTCCGGCAAGAAAGATCCACTGCTCAGTACTCGCAGAAGATGCGATCAAGGCAGCACTCGTAGATTACTATACGAGAAGCGGAAGAGAGATGCCTGAAAGCCTTGTGGGATTTGAACCAAGGGAAGACTGACCGATGCAGAGTTCATGCTTCTGACGAAGAATAAAGGATCACGCTTTTGGGTATAAAAGCCTTGAAGCGTGATCATTTTATGTATTTCTGCAGACTATTAAAAAGGACACAGAAATACACCAAATCTATAAAAAAAGTTAACAATTGTGGTGTATAATTTATTAATGGTTTGGCGTAAAGCCGGACCGCATAATTCTATAGGCTGGAGATCATTTTAATGACAGAAAAAAGAGTAATGAAGCTTGCTTCGAGAGGCAAGCGCTTCGGAGCGGCATGTATAGACGCTTTCGTTCCGGTGGTAAGTTATCTGCTTTATTCGGCTGTAATGGCGGCAAATGGATTGAAAATATATAATCCCGGGTACGGCTATGGGTTCGGAAACGATTTCGGATATGGCTACGGCTACGATTTCGGTTACGGAAACGGGTTCGGCAGCCATCATCTGAACGGAGCATCCGCGGCGATCATGTTTGTAGTTTTCATCATTCTGCTCGCTTACATCGTTGCACAGTTTATCCTGTTTGCAAGGGGAAAATCTATCGGCAAGGCCATACTGGGACTGCAGGTCGTATCCAGCACGGACGGAAAGCCTTTCAGGTTCTGGAAGATGTTTTTCAGGGAATGCTTTGTAAAAAGCGCATCCGGCTCGGTATTCGGACTTGGATATATCTGGATCCTCGTAGACGAAAAAAACAGAGGCTGGCACGATAAGATCCTCGACTCATTTGTAGTAGATCTCAAAGAATCCGAGCGGATGAACTACAGGAGACATATGGAACAGGCAAGAAAGGCCGCACCTGTGCCTGAGCCTGCACCTGCACCGGAACCTGATATCAAAGAGGAAATTTCGATTCCTGAGGCTGAGCCTGTTATTCCTGAAGCTGAGCCTGTTAACCCGGAGGAGCAGACAGCTGAAGAACCTGTGGTAGAAGTTACACCGGAGGTAGTTATTATCGAACCTGAAGCAGCTGCCCCGGAACCGGAAGAACAGCCGGAGGAACCAGAACTCCCGGAACTGAGCATGTCGATGAAAAAGGAAGAACTCCTTGAGGCGGCGCGCGAAAGAGGCATACAGGTAAGCTCCAGAGCTACCAAGGCCGCGATTATCGAGGCAATAGAAAAAGCAGCAGAAGAAACTGAAACATCAGTAGATGAGAAAGATTTATAAAGCATGAAAAAGACAGGCAAGATCGTACACAATGACAATCTTGTTCGCAATATATACAAGATGACATTTGACATGGGGGAGTGCGATTTCAGACTTCCCGGACAGTATGCTATGATAGAAGCAGGCGGAGTGCGCAGACCGTATCAGGTATGTGACTTCGACAGCAGCAGATTCACAGTGGTTTTCCCGGCAGACGGCAAGGAGAGCAAAATCCTGGCCTCACTTGGACCGGGGGAAGATGTCACTGTCACCATGGGACTGGGTAACGGATTTGATCTGGATGCAATGCCCGAGGAGGTGCTGCTGGTAGCAGACGACCTGGGAATTCCTGAGATGCTCGGACTCTCCCGCGCTCTTCTGGTACGCGGCATAAGATGCAAACTCATACTCAGTTATCCAAGCAAAAAAGACATCTACATGCTTGAGTCTTTCAGGCATCTTGTGAATGAGATCGAAGTGCTGACACTTGACGGCAGCAATGGCCGGGAAGGAAGCGCATCCGACGCAGTAAGACACGTTCCGTACATCTGCGCAGGAGGATCACTCAAAATGCTTAAATCGCTTGCCGACAAGGCAGATGCGGGACAGTTCAGCATGAGCAGCACCATACTTGCCGAGTCAGCAGATTACGATGACTGCTTTATTGAAACAACTGAGGGCAGGCTCAACTGCAGCGACGCAGGCCCGGTGTTTGACAAGAATATCATCAGATGGGATATGCTCGTCTGACCTGATAATTAAAGAGAGGTATTGCCGATGTATGCAGTGACGGCAAAAGGAATGAAATACATGGATCAGTTTGCTTCGCAGGCCGGACTTCCGGGCGTGGTCCTCATGGAGAACGCCGCCAGGGGAGTCGCTGATGAAGTTGCTGAAAGGATCCCTGACAAATCTGCAAAGATACTTGTCCTTGCCGGACACGGCAACAATGGAGGAGATGCAGTAGCGGCAGCCAGATGGCTTGCACAGAAAGGGTATTCCGGCATTAGCGTGTATTTTGCCGGCAGGATCGAAAAGGCCGGCGATGAGCTGAAACGCCAGATGAGCATACTCGTAAACTCCCACAGAGACGTAAGGATCTCAGGGCTCAGAGGTGTTGAACGCAGCGTGCTCAATGCGAAATATGACTGCATTATCGACGGTATGTACGGCATCGGTCTCAACAAGATCCTCGGAGATGATGACATCAGGCTTGTGAAATACATCAATTCGAAAGCCGGCTATAAAGTGGCGGTCGATATCCCTTCGGGACTCAATGCCACGAGCGGCCTGATAATGGGAGAGGCTGTCAGGGCTGACCTGACAGTGACATTCGGATGTTACAAGACAGGCATGTTTTTCGGAGCAGGCAGAGAGTGCTGCGGAGAAGTAAAAGTCGTGGACATCGGCCTCATGAATGATGGCTACGATAACGTGAACGATAAGCTTGAAGTGCTCGACAGCGCATTTCTCGACAGAACGGTCGGAAAGGCCCTCGCACCGCGTGCTGAGAACGGACATAAAGGTACATTCGGTACCGTTGGGCTGGTTATAAGTTCCAACGGCATGCTGGGAGCCGGCATGCTTGCCGCAAAAGCCGCATACAGAGCCGGCTGCGGCCTGGTGAAGATCTTCTGCCCGTCAAAATATACGGGATTCTTCAATGTCTCCATCCCGGAGGCTGTCGCAGTCCCTTATAAACCTGATGATGTGCTCGGAGCATTTGAAGGATTCAGGGATGAAGTGGACGTCCTTCTTATAGGACCGGGACTCAGAGAAGATTCGGTCGGCAGGCTGCTCGTAAAGCAGATACTTGCCGGTAAGAAACCTGTGGTATTCGACGCAGGAGCGCTGAACCTCATTGCAAAGAATCTGAAATCGCTGCGCAAGAGGAAGTGCCAGTGCGTTATAACTCCTCATCTCGGCGAGATGGCAAGGCTCTGCGGCGAAGACATCAATATCGTTGCACGGAGCAGGATCGGCTATACGCGCAAGTTCTCCGAAAAGTTCGAAGTCAGCATGGTAGTCAAGTCGGATGTATCGCTTATTGCTCTCAGGGATGCCGGAAACGGTCAGAAACTTTATCTCAATACAGTAGGAAACTCGGGCCTTGCGACTGCAGGTTCGGGAGATGTCCTGGCAGGAGTAATCGCATCACTCATCGCTCAGGGCAATACACTCGATACAAGCCTTATGTACGGAGTGATGATACACGGAAAGGCGGCAGAGAAGTTTGCGCAGGACAGCGATTCAAGGCGCAAAATGATGGCCGGAGATATTATTGACAATCTCTTTTAAGAGTAGTACAATCACTTCGTTGCGGTCTCGAGCCGTAATAATCCCATGACGAACGGAGGTGAGACAAGAATATGGCACAGGTAATAGTAAGAGAAAACGAGAGCCTGGAGAGTGCTCTTAAGAGATTTAAGAGATCTTGCGCTCGCGACGGCGTCATGGCTGAGCTGCGTAA
>JAFRJV010000048.1 GCA_017432075.1 Mogibacterium sp.
CTGCCGACTTCACCGAGCTTCTGACAATCTTGCATTTACCTGCTTTCATGCCAGTCGGAGTATTAAGGTAGCCCTTCGAGGCGTTACCCTCTCATTTGACTATTCGCATATTCAGTTCTCCAGCATTATTAAATTGTTTGCTGTGCCTGCTCTTTTCAAGCAGGAACGTGTTGCGCCCCAAAAAGGGTCCTGGGTCTGTGCACCCTTCGGTGTCGTCGCCTTGAACAGGTTCGTCACCAGTCTCTGAACGTCGTTGTCGTCTCTGAGATATACGAAAGGATTGTAGCAGTGGCTCCTCGGCATGTCTATCAGGTCGAGTACCCGTACCTTGTATCCTTTCTTCTGGAGCAGCCAGCCGGTGTCACGAATTATCTCCCCCTTGGGATCCAATATTACCATGCTGCAGTTTGCCTGCATGACATTAGGCTTCACGTAAAAGCGGGTCTTGCCTGCACCACTTCCCCCGATGACCAAAACATTCAGATTTCTTCTGTGCTTATGAGCATCAAAGCCTATTCTCACATTCTGCGTCAATATCTTGTTCATATTGTCAGGACGCTGTCTGTACTTGCGGTTCACGGCTGCAGCATCGCCCCATTTAGCCGAGCCGTGTTCCTCACCACGCCGGTAGTTGCGGCGTGTGGATAACCATATGCCGATGCCCATGACATATATAAAGAGGCAAAATAAAACAGCCTTCAGGCTGCCAAATGTCCACTGTATATGCCAGGGCTCCGACATGATCTCATCCATACGTGTGATTAGGTCAAATATGTTCCTGTCCCAGTACGGCGCGATCCTTAGGGCTATCCACACGACCGGCAATGCTCCGGCGGCTGCGATAAGGAGCTCGTCTCTGCGGCTACCTTGAGTACCCGTAGGCTGCTCCCTTCTCAGCTACCATCAGATTCCTCGGACCGTGCTCGATGATTTTCATGATAAGTTCATCGATCGGGTCTGTGGGGCGCTTCTCTCTGATCTGCTGATTGCGAAGGAGATTGAGAGCGTTGATCAGGATGCCCTGTTCGTACTCATCTATCTCCAGCTTCCTCGTTCCTCTCACGGACATCACCTCGCATCTCTGTCCTCTTTAGTTCTGCTGCCGCGGCTGAGCTCAAGTGCTTCGCGCACCTTCTCATCTACCCTGTCAACGGCGAACTTGATGCCGCCGAGCTGTGACCTGACATCCTTCTCCTCTTTTCCAGGATACTTCTCTGTGAGCTTAACGAAGTCGATCTCAGGTGTTTCAAAGCCGTAGTGCTTTGTGAGGATATATGCAGCCATGTTGGCTTCATCCCTCACATCCTCGTGCCAGACTTCATGGAAATCCGCAAGGTGATATGTCGCCTGCTCTCTTGAGATGACGAACACCTTTGTCGCCGGGTCAAGACCCGCCTTCACTCTGATGAGTCTGTGGTCAGGATCATAGTGTGCAAGTTCACCGTCAGGGAGCTCCTGCACCTCCACGCTGGCAGGGTACACGTTCATGATAGCCTCAGGCACTCTGCTGTAGCTTGGTTTTCCGATGTCGAAGTCCCTGATAGCTGTCTGCTTCACATCGAACATCTTCACGACCTTCGAGCCCATGCCCATTGTGCCGTCTTCCTTCTGGAATCTGTAGGAACCGAGAGTTTTGATACCCTTCTCGCCCTTCAGCACAGTAACTCCGTCGGCCTTCCAGTCATCATACGAACGCACCCATGTTGCTTCCGGTGCCTGCTCCATGATGAGAAGTACGTTGGATACGGAGTGATTGAAGAGCTGCGCCTGCTTGTCGGCATACTCCCTCAGCTTGTCCGGCGAGAGCAGCTTCTGCGTTGCATCAGACAGAAGGTCGAACACCTCTGCCTTCTCCTGTCTCTTGAGTTCGGAATACTCGTCCGGACTCATCGTTCTGTTTACATCATTTCCTGTCATAGTTTACCTTTCCCTTCCCGGCACCTTGATCGGTACCGCCTTAGCAGCGTCCTTTGCTGCATCCAAACCTCTTGAGACCACATCCTTTGCAAGCTCCTTCGCCCTCTCAGCCTTCTCTCTGGCTATCTCCGCCTTATACAGATTCAGTTTCTCTCTGACCGACGGTCTTTCAGTTTTCCCAGGGAAGCCATTTGACGGGCTTGCTTGCGTTGAGTTTGGCTCTGACAGAGGGTCTCGGCCTGTCTTTGCCAAAGAGGGGTTTACCTGTGGTTCTTCCTTCTTAGGTCCGCCCATGATTCGCCGCCCCTCTCTTGGCTCCTCATCGTAAGCGGGCGGAAGACCTCGCTCAGGATCAGGCTGCATGCTCTCATCCATGACCGGCATGCTCTCAGGCGCGGCCGCCCTGCTCTGATCGCCGGCCTGCCCGCCTCTGAGTGCCTCCTTTACTGATTTATCCTTCGGGAACAGTTTTTCCTTGTCCTTCTGGATCTCCAGTGACACATCTGCGCGATTGACTGTCGCCAGCTTGAAGCGCTCCGTTATCCTCTGGATCTTGCTCGCATCCTCCGCTCTTGCGATTACATCCACCGCAGCATTAGGATCAGTGTTCTTTCTGTCCTTCAGAACGCAGTAGAGCACGCCATAGCGTTTCGCCTCCTGTGAGAACTTCGCAAGATCCTTATTCGTGATCGTATAGACCTTGAGCTCTTTGCCTGACTTCAGCATGGATGTCAGTCTCGCCTTGCCCTTCGTCTTCTGCTCTTCCTTTAGAGCTGCATACAAAAGAAGCGCGATGTTCTTCGCGCCCGCTCCTGATATCTTAGCCGCGACCTCCACTCCTTCAAGTGACAGTCTCACGACCTGTTCAGCTGCATCTCCTCCCGGATTCATTTCTTTGATTCCTCCTTCCTCTTCCTGTCTTTGTACAGGTAATGCGGGCAGTACATTACTACGGCACGGAAGCTCTGCTTGCAGTCATGCTCACACAGTTTGCACTTCGCCGCATATTCAAGCTTGCCGCACTTATTAAGAAAGAACGCCCACTCTTCCTTGAACTTTTTCGTATACCTCTGTGCCGGTCTCACCTCCCCTCAAAAAACCGCCTTCTCAGCGTACGATTTTTGACATTTTTGCCTCTGTAAGCGACTTTTTTATCGAAAGCGATATGTTTATCGACCTCATGCATTCCGTCCTTCAAATCGCGAGCTATCTGAAGTTTTTGCACTATCTCTCCTTCTCGCGCTGACGGTCTCTGTCAATAATCTCAAGATTCTCTCTGACATGAGCGGAACGCTCCTGCACCTGGCTGCAGACTTTCAGTTCTCTTCTGAGTTCTCGGATCTCCGTCGTCAGTTCCATCGCCTTCTCCCTCGCCGCAGCCTTCTCACTCTCAGGCAGATCACGTCTCGCCCTGTTGCGCATATCGTTTCTATCTGCCAGCAGGTCAGTCATCTTCGCTTCGATCTTCTCCATTAGCAGCGAAAGATCCTCGTCAGTGTTCACATGGTACTTGCAGAGCAGCTTTGCCTGCTCAGAGTACTGATCGCACTTCAGAAGATCTTCCTTCAGCAATATATGAAGCTTTGTCGGATTCTGTCGGTACTTCGGAAGATAACCCAGTTCGTAGCAGTAACGGAGATAAAGCTTCTCAAGGCCGCTCCGTCCCATGATGCGGTCGATGCGCCGGCGGAGGTTGTAGTGATTCGGCATTTTGTAATTCTGCCGGAGTCGTTGTTGCCTGACTGACGGATCATTCTCATAGATTCGCCGCTCGATAGCCTCACGGGTGTAGTTCTCACCAAGCTGATGGATACGGATAGCCTTCTTCCACCCCGGTGGCGTGACAGTCCAGTACTTGCGCTGCGGATCGAACCTGTAATTGTAACCGCGCTTTCTGAGTTCCGACTTGAATTCCTCGATAGTCAGGCTGAGAGCGACGGATTCATCGATTGCCTGACGCGCCACATTGTACCTTGTCGGCATGCCGGCTTTCTCCATCTTGTAAACATACTGGCTTACGCCTTTCCCTCTCGGGTTCTCCACGATGGACAGTCCGCGCTCCTGACAGATGCGGTCCGATGTCTCTCTGAGCTGCCTGTAGGTATCCTTGCAGTCGTGGAATTTCCCGCCGTCCTTGAAGGATACCGAGTTGATCACGATGTGGTTATGAACGCACTTTGTGTTGACGTGTGTCGCAACCACCATCTGGAACCGGTCTCCCCATAGTTCCTTTGCCAGCTGCACTCCGATGGCGTGCGCCTCGTCAGGCGTGACCTCACCTTCTCTGAAGCTCTGGTAGGCATGATAGGCAACATTGCCGTCATACTTACCGAACCTCATCTTTACTGTATCGAACTGATCGCGGGCGAACTCCACGCTGCAGTTGATGCCGGACGTGTAATAGAATTTTTCCGTCTTGTCCTCATTGGTCGTATATGCGATTACATCCTGAAGAGCCTGCTTCTCTGGCTCGGTGAACTCGCGCTCAGTCTTCTCCGGATTCGCTATATACTCAAGCGGGCTTCCGGCCTTGCCCCGTATATTCCATATCTTCGTGACAGCCATCAGACATCACTCCTTTTCGGTCGGAGGAATGCTTTCTCGATAGCGTTCTGAAACGCCCTCCACTTTCTCGCCTCTGTCATGACCGCGATCATATCAACGGAGTTGTCTGTCTTCATGGCGACCTCGTCGATCTTTTCTGCGAACTCGCGGATGATCTCCATCGCCGCAAAGAATCTATCATCTACCACAACAGGAGCCTTGTTCATGATCAAGCTGCGTATATATGCCGAGTCAGACATGCACGCAGCTGCCGCTCTCTCCTGCAGCGTATTGAATTCCTCGTCGCTCAGTCTCAAATGTTTTTCTCTGCTCATTTTCATCTCATCTTGCTTCTCCTTTCATCGTGATCCACATTGTGGCCACAGCATCATTTCTTCGGTCAGACGGGGGTTTGGGGGCTTGCCCACCAAGATTGCCAGGGCGTTTGTGGACGCTTTGGCAGTGCTTGTTATTTCGATGCGACGACCCTTCTCCCCCTGTGTCGCCCATTTTGTCCACAACAGCCGGTCTTACCGTTCCTGCTCTCTGCCATCTTTTTCCGGCATATATCTGACAACCTGGATGCCGTCATCTGTGCGGTAAAACATCTCCGGCTTATCAAATTTCCGCCTCATTTCTTCTGCAAGATCGTCAGGCAACGACAAAAAAGTCTCGCTTTCAACAGGTGCGTAGCATATAAAAAACGGACCTGCAATTGCGTCCTGCACGCGTCCGTCTTCATCAAATATCGCCCTGCTCGGCGGCAACCTCATCAGCTTTCCTTCGTCATTTACGATCAGTGCCAGGTCGTCATACCTTGGATCATCTTCCGAATGGAATGGAAAATATTCCTGAATCAGACCTCCGACTACTGTCTGCATCGACCGCAGATTATCCTCGATCTCGGTCACCTCAGCACGCTCACCCGGCCTGCAGACGACCACCCTGATCATGTTCTGCCTCTCATTTTCTTCCTGAGTCATACGCTTTGTCCTCCCTTCTTTCGGTTTGTAAGCATACAAAAAAGACGCAACCGGTATTGGCTGCGCCTGTATGTAACACATCGTATTCTGAATCTATCTGAAATATTTGCCTATGTTATCCTTATACACAAAGTCTGTCGTGCCGCCGCATGATCTGCACTTGAATGAGCGATATCCGAACCTCTCTCCGCATCCACCGAAGCCAGACTGCAGATCATCAGAGCCGCAGAAAGCGCACTTTGCTTCAGCCTTTCCATCTCGATCATCGACCGGCCTGTGCTGCCCGTAATTCGGTAATCCTCTCATATCCGGCCTGCCGGAGCCGCTGAAAGTGAGATCCACTCTCTTCGAATCCGCTTCTGTCATAACCCATTTCCCATCTGCCATGCCAGACTCCTCTACTTCAGATGCCACATTTCTCCGTTAGGCATTTTTCTGACATCACCCGGATATACTTCGATGATCTCTCCTGTAAGATCGCGGACTACAGTCTCTTCCCAGTATCTGTAATCTGCATCATCGCCTTCTTCATACCATCTGCTGAAATACAATTTATCACCGTCTCTCAGATAGAAGCTGTCATGGTCACCCATCTCAAACTGTGTCTTCTCTGGCCAGATGATCTCGAATTCATTTGTGCCTACGCACTGTCTTGTGAGGGTGAGCGGCGCTGTATCCAGATGCAGATTATAGCAGTTCTTGACGCAGCTGAGCGGCAGTTCTTCAATTATATCGATCTCATGACTGTTGCAATCAAACCGAAGTATCTGTATCAGACTCTTCAGAAAATCCACACTCAGGATATAGATGCTGCCATCATGGTAGACCGGTTCGGCAGGATAGATACCCGGCTGCTTCGGCACTGGTCTGTATATTTCACTGTCAGGATAATGGATCAGGCAGAGATTCCTGCCCTCGACATCCTGCCCCTCTTTGAACACTTCCTCTGCCTCATACAGATCTCCGTGCTCGTAGCTGATCCCGTAATACCATTCATCTGTTCCGTAAGGTATCAGTTCTATATATGTTATTCCGCCGGTTTCTATCGTTTTCATATTATTCATCTTCAGTTCCATCGCCGGTCGCGATCATTGTAACTTCGTTATTAAACTCGACCCATGATTCTCCGCCGTCGAATGAGTGATTGTACATTGAGAACGCATCCCAAGTGCTCTCTTCCTTGTATACTGACATATCTTTCTTTACATACTCGCTGTATTCTTTCAGTACATTGTCATCAGGATACGCCAGATAGATATACACTACTCTGTTGTTGCTCTGATCGATAAGTGCATATTCATAAGTGTTGCCGAACCCGTCTATCGTGATATATGCGGGATAGTTATAGGACTCCTCATCGTAAAGGACATTGTTCGTATATTGCTCCTCATCATATTCGATAGTCTTGGAAAGCGCCTTTAGTCTGCCTATCTCATCAGAAAACTGTTCGTCTCCATAAGCACATGCAAGAATCATTCTTCCGTCAGTATCAAAGAGGTTCGGCTTGAAATCTGCTGAATATTCGGTCTTATCTGTAAGGATCTCATCAGGAAAAACGGAAAGATCGCTGTCCAGATCGCCGGCATACTTTTCGATTATAACATCCTTGTTATAGTTCTCAATGCCTTCAGCATGGTAAGAATCACTGCTGCCGGGATCAGAGCCGCATGAACACAGAAGCAGTGCGCATATAAATGTTGCTGTTATCGCAATTATTTTACTCTGTCTTCTTTCCTGCTCTCTCATTGCTTCTTTCTGCCATGTCATTGTACTTATTGATGCCTGTTACACTGCTCGGAAGGTCATTCATAACGCCAACCGTAGGCACGCTTATGGATTCTCCTTTAGAAGCTTTTAACAGCGTTCTTATAAGCGCGATAATAACAATGATGCCAAGTATGACACCCATAATGATTCCTATCTTATCGGAAATGAATTCTAATGCGTCTATCATGATTCGTCTGAGTAATCAATTATCACCTTTTTGCATGACCTGCATAAAAACGCCCTTACAGCACATCCCGTAATCATGTTTTTAATGTTAAGCGGAGATAATACAATCGCATCTTTATGTGCGGCTGCTATAGCGAAGGCGTGTTTTGTATCACCTTTTAACCAGGCTATCTCATGAGGGCTTTGAACTAAGCCTAATTCCATTTCTTTACCACAATATGGGCATTGCATAGTTATACCTCCACCTTCTCTCTATTTCTAATACCTAGTACGTTTATAACCGTAATGATTGTCAGCAGCACTATATATCCTTTGAAGAATGTAGGATATATGTCCAGAATGCCAGCCGTATCATCTTTGCCCGCGCGGGCGAGTATATCAAGCAAGTCCATGATCGGACTCAGCGCAAAACACACATAACTTATTGCCACTGTATATAGCGTTCGTTTTGTCCAGAATGAGAGCGCAGCAGCTCCAAGTGAAGCAGTGCATAGCACAAAATCAATTATCAGCATCTAGATTCCTCGTTATTTATATCTGTTTTTCGGATTTGTTCTGTTGTATACGAGCCATCCTATGATAGCACTGTTGGTTACCATATATGCCAGAAAGCCTTTGTTGATAGCGTCCTTCTCCAGGGATGTTTTGGCTTTGTAGTACTTGCTGAAGGTTCTGATAAATACTATCAGCAGTACCAGTATCACTGCCATAATGATGAGTAATATAAAACTGAATAGTCCTGAACCAGACATCATGCCGCCCTTTCTGCTTTCTTTTACCAATAGCCTTCCGTTATTAATCTTTCGATTATAGCAACGCCTGCTGTTGTTATCACGTTCGATACTATGATCGTCAGCTGCAGCTTCCCCTTGTCCTGCACATTGCTTTTCAGCACGTTGTAAACAATCGGCATCTCTACAAGTAATGTAAGCAGCAGAAACACTCCGCTTACAATATAGTGCGGACCGGAATCAAGAATGTGTTCGAACGTCCCATACCAGGAAAGATCCGCCTTCAGAAATGCATACGGAAGAAGGAACGATGCTGCATTTGCTACCATAACTATTCCTAATACTTTGAATGCATGACCGGTCCTGGGTATGAGCCAGATGCTCAGCCATTCTATCAGAATCGTTCCCAATGCGACCCATGGCAATATATCAAACGGTCTTTTCTCGGATATCCATACCCATGATGAGTCAGCGAAAGCATTCGCAGGCAACAGCACTATAAGTGCCATTATCGCGATCAATATTCTCAATGCCGGTTTGCTTTTTTCCATTCTTAAGACACCTTATCAGTAAAACCAGCGGCTTGGTATCAGGTACAGATATGGAGCTGTGAAGAGCGCCAGCCTGAATGCGGCACGTTTAGCCTGCTCCGGTTCCAGCTCAGTCTTTCCAAGAATTCTTTTGTCCAACTTGTAGATGCAGACAGCAGAAAGCGCGATACCGGCAGCTATGATCAGAAAAGACAGTACATTTGTGAAAGGATCGAAC